>JAKAIH010000050.1 GCA_021825225.1 Pseudomonadota bacterium | reverse complement strand
GTCCACCCAGGCGAGCAGCTCGCTCCAGCTCAAGCGCTGCGCGGCATCGCGCAGTGCGTACGCCGCGGGGCGCGCCTGCGCATGGTCGCGCAGCAGCGAGTACAGCGTATGCTGCTGCCACAGGCCCTCGGCGTAGTAGGCGCGCGCGGTCTGCGGGTCGTGCAGGGTCAGGATGGTGCTCACGCCGTCCCCTGCGCGCCTAGTGGCCGAATTTGTCCGGATCGGGCTTGCGTCGCTCTGCGAACGCCTGCGACAGTTCGTGCGATTCGTCGCTGTGCAGGTAACCGCGCAGCAACAGATCGTGCGCCATGCGCGCCAGGCCGGACACGCCGCCATGGCGCGCGTTGAACGCTGCCTTGACCGACGCGAGCGCAAATGCGCCGCGCTCGGCCACCTCCAGCGCCATCGCGCGCGTCGCGCTTGCCAGTTCGGCGTCGGGCACGACCTTGTTGATCAGCCCGAGCTGCAGCGCGTCGGCCGCGCTCATTTTCGGATTGCGGTACCAGATATCCTTGGCGCGCTTCTTGCCGACCAGGTCCTCCAGGTACCAGGTGCCGTAGCCCGCGTCGAAACTGCCCATCATCGGCCCGACCTGGCGGAACACTGCGCTCTCCTTGGCGATGGTGAGATCGCACACCATTTGCAGCACATTGCCGCCGCCGACGGCGAAACCGTTGACCGAAGCGATCACCGGTTTTTGCAGACGGTCGATGCTCTCGTACATTTCCAGCGTCGGCAGCGTGCCGGCATAGAGCGTGGTGTCTTCCATGCCTTCCTTGCGCCCGCCGATGCAGAAAAAACGGTCTCCCGCGCCGGTGAGCACGATCACCCGGGTGCGCGTCTCGCGCCGGATATCGTTGATGCAATCGCGGATTTCATGGCACATGCGCGGCGTGAACATATTGCCGTCGTCGGGACGGTTGAGCGTGATGGTGCCTACGGGCCCGTCTTCAGCGTAAAGAATTTCCTGGTATGCCATGGTGTCCTCAAATGATGTTTTGTTCGCGCAATTCGGCGATTTCCGCTTCGCTGAGGTGGAGCAGCTCGCGCAGCACTTCGTCCGTGTGTTCCCCCAGCGCCGGCGGCGGCGAGCGGTAAGTCTCCGCCGTATCGTCCACCCGTATGCCCAAACCGACCTGCGGAATGCGCGCGTCGAACGCCGCGACCGAATATAGCATTCCGCGCGCCTGCAGTTCGCGGTCGGCCGCGATCTCGTCCAGGCGATTGATCGGCCCGGCGGGAATGCGGTGCTCGGCAAACAGCTTCAGCCATCGCGCGCGCGGGTGCTGCCGCAGCAGTGCCTGAATATGTTCCACGATCTCGGCACGCGCTGCGCGCCGCTCCTTGTTGGTGCGAAAGCGCGGATCGGCGCCGTACTCCGGCTCGCCCACGGCGTTCCAGAAGCGGCGCCAGATGCCGTCGTTGCCGAGGCCCAGCGTGATCGGTTCGTCCGCGGTGTCGAAGCTCTGGTACACGGCGATCACGCTGTCGCGCGCGCCGGAGCGCCGCGGCAACTCGCCCGAGCCCATGTAAGAGACCAGCCGCGGCGCCATGAAGCGGGTCATGCTCTCGACCATCGAGACGTCGATGGCACAGCCCTTGCCCCCGGCGCGGCGCCGGTACAGCGCGGCGGCGACCGCCATCGCCGCGTCCATGCCCGAGAGCAGGTCGGCGGCGGGCGTGCCCACCTTCTGCGCCGGCGTGTCCGCTTCGCCGGTCAGGTCCATGACGCCGCTGTAGCCCTCGGCGATCAGATCGTAGCTGGGCAGTTCGCTGCGCGCGCCCTGCACGCCGAAGCCGGTGATCGACACGTGCACCAGGCCGGGGTGCAGCGCCGACAGCGTGGCGTAGTCTATGCCGAGTTTCTTCTGGCTGCGCCCGACCTGGTTGGTCACGAGCACGTCGTGCTTCGGCACCAGGGCATGCAGCAGTTCGCGCCCGCGCGGCGTGCTGAAGTCGAGCGTGACGCTGCGCTTGTTGCGGTTGACCGACAGGAACCACAGCGATTGCTGCGCCAGGAAGGGCGGCCCCCAGCCGCGCGCGTCGTCGCCCTCGCGCCGCTCGACCTTGATCACGCTCGCGCCGAAATCGGCAAGCAGCAGCGTCGCGTAAGGGCCGGCGATGGAAGTGGTGAGGTCGAGCACGCGCACCCCCTCCAGCAGACGTATGGCTTGCCCGCCCGCTTCCTCCTTTTGCGGCAACTGGCTCAGCGGCAGCATGCTCTTCGCGTCCTGCGCTCGCACATCTGGCCTGTTACTTGAACGGATGCCTTATGACGATGGTTTCGTTGCGGTCCGGACCGGTGGAAATCATGGCCACGGGAACGCCGCAGATCTGCTCCAGCCGCGACAAATAGGCGCGCGCATTGGCCGGCAGCGCATCGAGCGTACTCACGCCAACGGTGCTCTCGGACCAGCCCGGCATTTCCTCGTAAATCGGCACGCAATCCCTGGAGGCATCGGCGCCCGCCGGAAAGATGTCCAGGGTCGCGCCGCCGACGCGGTAGCCGACTCCGAGCTTGATCCGCTCCATGCCGTCGAGCACGTCGAGCTTGGTGATGCACAGCCCGGACACGCCGCTGATCTGGATCGAGCGCTTGAGCACGGCCGCATCGAACCAGCCGCAGCGCCGCGGCCTGCCCGTGACCGAGCCGAACTCGTTGCCTTTCTTGCGCAGCTGCTCGCCTGTCGCGTCCTCGAGTTCGGTCGGAAACGGGCCGCTGCCCACGCGCGTCGAATAGGCCTTGGCGATGCCCAGCACATAATGCAGCATCTGCGGGCCCACGCCGGCACCGCCGGAAGCCGCCCCGGCAACGCAGCTGCTGGAGGTGACGAAAGGATAGGTGCCATGGTCGACGTCGAGCAGCGAACCCTGCGCGCCTTCGAACAGCAGGTGCTTGCCCGCGGCGGCGGCGCGGTAGAGCTCGGAGGACACGTCGGCTACCATCGGCGCGAGGCGCGGCGCGAACGCCAGCGCTTCGTCATGCGTGCGCTGAAAATCGACCGGCTGCGCCTTGAGATAATGCTGCAGCACGAAATTGTGGAAATCGAGCACCTCGCGCAGCTTCTCCGCGAAACGCTGCGGATTGAACAGGTCCTGCAGGCGGATTGCGCGCCGCCCCGCCTTGTCCTCGTAGGCCGGGCCTATGCCGCGTCCGGTGGTGCCGATCTTGCCCGCACCCTTGGCCGCTTCGCGCGCCTGGTCCAGTGCCACGTGATAGGGCAGGATCAGCGGGCAGGCGCCGGAAATGCGCAGGCGGTTGGCGACCGCGACACCGGCCGATTCCAGCTCGTCGATCTCCTGCAGCAGCGCGGATGGCGACAGCACTACGCCATTGCCGATGTAGCAGGCAACGCCCTCGCGCAGGATGCCGGATGGAATCAGCCGCAGTATGGTTTTCCTGCCGTTGATCACCAGCGTATGGCCGGCGTTGTGGCCGCCCTGGAAGCGGACCACACCCTGGGCATGGTCGGTCAGCCAGTCCACGACCTTGCCCTTGCCTTCGTCACCCCACTGGGTGCCGATCACCACTACGTTCTTTGCCATGCTCGATCCAAGAAAAGAGAGTTGGGAATGCTGCGGCCGAGACCAGTGCGTCCAGTCGCGGGATCATATTCTTCTGACCTGCCATTTGCCTTTTAGCTTAACGAGTTTGCGCGTGCAGCGCCCCTCCCCGTCATCGTGCTCGTGCCCCGGCAGATCCTGAATCACCACTTGGCCCGCAGCGCGCAGGCGCGCCAACGCGGCCGCAAGCTTCGGGTCGTTCATGCGCGGAGCGCGGATGCATCCCGGCGCCGGCGCGGCCGGCGCGAGGCGCGCCAGCTCCAGCAGATACAGGGTGAATCCGGTCGCCGGCCGGGCGCGGCCGAAGGCTTTGCCGACGCCGTCGTAGCGCCCGCCCAGGGCGATCGCATTGGGCAGCCGGGCACAATAGGCGGCGAAGGTGACACCGCTATGATAGTGATAGCCGCGCAGGTCCGCGAGATCGATGCTGACGGGAATGTCTTCGCTCGAGCTCAGGCGGTCGAGTTCGGCCAGAGCGCGCGCGATCTCCGCATGCTTGGGCAGTTTGCGCCGCGCGCGCGCGATCACTTCGCGCCCGCCGTACAGTTCCGGCAGCAGCAGGATCGCGCTGCGGGTCGCCTCGCCCAGGCCCTTGCTCAGGGACCGCAAGGCCGGGACATCCTTCGCCTGCAGCGCGGCGAACAATTCGGCTTCCAATGCAGCGCCCACGCCGCCGCGCTGCGCCAGCGTGCGGAACACCGCCACGTGGCCGATATCCAGGCGCGCGTCGGGCAGACGGCACAGCTTCAGCGCCTGCGCCAGCAGCCGCTGGACTTCCAGGTCGCTCTCGATGCCGGCATGGCCGTAGATTTCGGCGCCGATCTGCAGCGGCTCGCGCGTCGAGGTGAGCCCGGCCGGCAGTGTGTGCAGCACCGTGCCGCAGTAGCACAGCCGGGTCACGCCTTCGCGATTGAGCAGATGGGCATCGATGCGTGCCACCTGCGGCGTGATATCGGCGCGCAGGCCCATGGTGCGGCCGGACAGCTGGTCCACCAGCTTGTACGTGCGCAGATCCATGTCGTGGCCGGTACCGGTCAGGAGCGACTCCAGGTACTCCAAAAGCGGCGGCATGACCAGCTCGTAGCCGTGGACGCGGAACAGCTCCAGCAGCTGCGCACGCAGCGACTCTATCCGGCGCGCCTCGGGCGGCAGGATGTCTTCTATATATTCGGGCAGGACCCAGTTACGCATGAAAGCCGCCGGGGCGGGAGAAACAGGCGGCGGACGCACAAACCGTGGCCATGTCCTGGTTCTCGTTCCTCACCCTATGCTCCTCACTTGGCAAACAACAACAGCAACAAACCCGCGAGCATCGACGTCAGGCCGAAAAACCGGATCTGCCCGTCGCTGAACTGGGTAATGCGGCGAAACGTCTCGCGCCACTGTGCCGGGAACAGGAACGGCAGAACGCCCTCGATCACCAGCATCAGCGCCAATGCCATGAGGAAGGTGGTCCCCATCCCCGCTCTCCCGCGATCGCTACTTGCTGCCTTTGCCGGGACCCTTGAAGTACTTGAAGAAATCCGAATTTGGCTCCAGCACCAGCACGTCGCTGCGGTTCTTGAAGCTCGAGCGGTAGGCTTCGAGGCTGCGGTAGAAGGCGTAAAACTCCGGATTCTTGCCGAACGCCTGCGCGTAGATCGCTGCGGCCTTGGCGTCGCCCTCGCCCTTGATGCGCTGCGCGTCCTTATAGGCGTTGGCGATGATCACCTCGCGCTCCTTGTCCGCCTCGGCGCGGATGCGTTCGGCTTCGCTCGAGCCTTCCGAGCGCAACTGGTTCGCCACGCTCTTTCTTTCGGCATCCATGCGCTTGTACACCGATTCGCTCACCTCCTGCGGCAGATCCACCCGCTTCAGGCGCACGTCGATGATCGCGACGCCGATCTTGTTCGCGTCCTGATTGGCGCGTTCGCGCACGATTTTCATGATTTCGTCGCGGTCCTTCGATATCACTTCCTGCACCGTGTGCTTGCCGAATTCCTCGCGCAGCGTCGCATTGACGGTCTGCGAAATGCGCGTCTGCGCCTGCGCCTCGTCGCCGACGCTGATGTAGTACTGGCGCGCGTCGTTGATTTTCCACTTGACGAAGGTGTCGACCAGCAGGTTCTTCTTCTCCGAGGTGATATAGCGCTCGGTGTCCGGCGTGTCCAATGTGAGGATGCGCGCGTCGAAATAGCGCACGTTCTGGATCAGCGGCCACTTGAAATGCAATCCCGGGGTGGTGATGACTTCCTTCACCTCGCCCAGCTGAAACACGATCGCGCGCTCGCGCTGGTCCACGGTGAACATCGACATGCTCGCCAGCACCACGGCGCCCAGCACCAGGGCAAGCAGGACTCCGATGCGATTGTTCATGGCCGGTTCTCCCGTTCCCTGGCGCGGAACGCATCGCGCGAGCGCGTCACCGGGTCCGGATTCGGCGTCGGATCGACCAGCGTCTGCTTGGACGGCGCCGTGGTCCCTGTCTCCGGCGCGATCGCGCCCGACATCTGCATGATCTTGTCCAGCGGCAGGTACAGCAGGTTGCTGCCGCTCTTCGCGTCGAGCAGGATCTTGCTGGTGCTGCTCATGATCTGCTGTATCGTCTCGAGGTACATGCGATCGCGCGTCACCTGCGGCGCCTTGTCGTATTCCGTCAGCACCTGCTTGAAGCGGCTCGTCTCGCCTTCGGCGTTGGCAACTACGCGCTGGCGATAACCCTGCGCTTCCTCCGTCAGGCGCGAGGCGGCGCCCTGCGCCTTGGGCACCACGTCGTTGAAATACGCCTGGCCTTCGTTCTTCTGCCGCTCCAGGTCCTGCTTGGCCTTGACCGCGTCGTCGAACGAAGCCTGCACCTGCTCCGGCGGCTGTGCGTTTTGCATGGTCACGTTGCTGATCGCGATGCCGGTCTTGTAAAGGTCGAGAATGTTCTGTATCAGTTTCTGTGCCTCGTTCGCCACTTGCTCGCGCCCTTCGTACAACACGAAATCCATCTTGTTCGCGCCGACCACCTCGCGAAACGCGGATTCGGCCACCTGCAGCACGGTGTCATCGGGGCGTTTGTTGTTGAACAGGTAGGCGAGCGGGTCCTTCAGCGTGTACTGCACCGCGAACTGGATATCGATGATGTTCTCGTCGCCGGTGAGCATGATCGATTCTTTCAGCACCTTGGTCTTGACGTTGTTGCGGTAGCCGATCTCGACGGTGCGCACCTGGGACAGGTTGACGATCTCTTGCGCCTGGAACGGGAACGGCAGGCGCCAGCGCAGACCCGGGCTGGTGAGTTCGGTATATTTGCCGAAGGTAAACACCACGCCGCGCTGCTTTTCGTCGACGGTGTAGAAACCGCTCGCGAGCCACACCAGCAGCACCAGAGCGACCAGCACGCCCGCACCACCGCCGAGCTGGCGCATGCTGGGCGGCTGCATCGAAGGACCGCCGCCGCCCCCTCCCCGTCTGCCGAACAAACCGTTCAGCTTCTGATTGAAGTTGCGCCACAACTCGTCCAGGTCCGGCGGCCCGTTGCTCCCGCCCTTCTTGCCCCACTGCGGGTCGTTAAGTGACATACGTATCCCTATGATGCTGCTCCGGTTCCCGATTGGTTGCTGCGGACTTTTTCGCGGCCGCGACTTCGGCCAAGGCAGTCCTGAGAATATCCAGACCGGCGCCAGACTTCGCGCTCAGACTGACACGGCAGATTTTACCATACTCGTCGCGCTCCAAACCCGGCAGCAGCGGCGTAAGGTCGATCTTGTTCCACACCAGCACCTGCGGAATCGCATCGGCGCCGATCTCGGCCAGCACGGTATTCACTGCCTCGATCTGCTGCGCGCGCACGCTGCTCGAAGCATCGACCACGTGCAGCAGCAGATCGGCATGGACGGTCTCCTCCAGCGTGGCGCGGAACGAGGCCACCAGGCCGTGCGGCAGATCGCGGATGAAGCCGACGGTGTCGGACAATACCAGGTTGCCGGTGCCCTCCAGGTACAGCCGCCGCGTGGTGGTGTCGAGCGTGGCGAACAACTGGTCGGCGGTATAGCTGCCCGCATGGGTAAGCGCATTGAACAGCGTGGACTTGCCCGCGTTGGTGTAGCCGACCAGGGATACCGACAGCACTTCGCCGCGCACCCGCGCGCGCCGCTGCACGTCGCGGCGGCGCTTGAACTGCGCGAGCTTGTCCTTGAGCACCTTGACGCGATTGCCGATCAGGCGCCGGTCGACCTCGATCTGCGTTTCGCCCATGCCGCCGAGGAATCCGCGCCCGCCGCGCTGGCGTTCCAGGTGCGTCCAGCCGCGCACCAGGCGCGTGGAGGCATACTCCAGCTGCGCCAGCTCCACCTGCAGCTTGCCCTCGTGGCTGCGCGCGCGCCGGGCGAAAATGCCGAGGATCAGGCCGGTGCGGTCCAGCACCGCGCAGCCGAGCTTCTGTTCCAGGTTGCGCTGCTGCCCGGGCGAGAGTTCGTGGTTGAACACGACCACCGCCGCATGGTGCTCGCGCACTGCGGCCGCAATCTCCTCCGCCTTGCCAGAGCCCGCGTACAAAGCCGGGTCCGGCCGCTGCCGCTTGCCCTGGATCAGCGCGCGCGGATCGAGGCCGGAACTCTCGGTGAGCAACCGCAGCTCCTCCAGGCCTTCGCTATAACCGTCGGCGCCGAAATCGAGGCCGACCAGAACAGCCGCATTCGCGCGCCCTGCGCGCTCAGACATCGCGCGCGCCAGCGGCTGCGGGCCGACCGGACTCAGTTATCGGAAGCAGAGTGTTCGTAGGAAATGGTGACCGCGCGCGCCGGCACGACGGTGGAGATCGCGTGCTTGTAGACCATCTGCGTGACGGTATTCTTCAGCAGCACGACGTACTGATCGAAGGATTCCACCTGCCCCTGCAGCTTGATGCCGTTGACCAGATAGATTGAGACCGGCACGTGCTCCTTGCGCAGCGTGTTCAGAAACGGGTCTTGTAACAACTGCCCTTTAGTACTCATCGTGCCTCCCACAACATTGTTGTTGAATCGCCACTTTAATTGATTTCTCTCTGATTTTCCACTACCGGCTGCAGATTGGGGTGCCCTACGGCTTTTTCAAGTACGGATTGGTCGAGGTCTTGAACTGCACTTTCAACGGCGTTCCCTGCAGCGAGAACTCCTCGCGGAAACGCCCCTCGAGATAGCGCCGATAGCTCTCGGGCACGGCATTGAGCGCATTGCCGTGAATGACGATCAGCGGCGGGTTCATGCCGCCCTGGTGCGCATAGCGCAACTTCGGCCGGGTCAGTCCCTTGCGCGGCGGCTGCTGGCGCTCGACCGCGTCGATCAGCACGCGCGTGAGGCGCGGCGTGGACAGTTTGGTCATGGCGGCGCGGTAGGCTTCGTCGATCGAAGGCAGCAAGGACGCGAGGCCGCTGCCCTGCAGTGCCGAGATGAAATGAAAGCGCGCAAAACCGAGAAAGCCGAGCTTGCGTGCGAGATCGCGTTTGACGCACTCGCGCTGGTAGTCGTCCAGGCCGTCCCATTTATTCACGGCCACCACCAGCGCGCGCCCTTTCTCCACGACGTGGCCGGCGATATGCGCGTCCTGATCCGAAATCTCCGCCTGCGCATCGAGCACCAGCACCACCACGTTGGCCTGGTCCACCGATTGCAGCGTCTTGATTACGGAGAACTTCTCCACCGACTCGAACACGTGGCCGCGGCGGCGCAAACCCGCGGTGTCAATAAGGGTATAGCGCCTGCCGTCGCGCTCGAACGGGACCTCGATGCTGTCGCGCGTAGTGCCCGGCTGGTCGAAAGCGATGACCCGGTTCTCGCCCAGCAGCGCGTTGATCAGGGTCGACTTGCCGACGTTGGGGCGGCCGATGATGGCGATGCGCGGATGGTCCGGCGCCGCTTCCTCCTCGACCTCCGGCCCAAACCCGGCGAGCGCCAGCTCGACCAGATCGCTTACTCCTTCGCCGTGCGCGGCAGAGATGGCGTAAGGCTCACCCAGAGCGAGCTCGTGGAACTCGGCGGTAACGACGCCGATGTTCATGCCCTCCGCCTTGTTCACGGTGAGCAATACGCGCCGTCCCGTCTTGCGCAGCAGCGCGGCAATATTACGGTCCTGCGGCGCCAGCCCCTGGCGCACATCGACCATGAACAGGATTACATCGGCCTCGGCAATGGCCTGCAGCGTCTGCTTCGCCATCTCGTGCAGGATGCCCTCTTTCGCCACCGGCTCGAACCCCCCGGTGTCCACCACGAAAAATGGCCTGTCCCCCACCCGCCCTTCGCCGTAATGGCGGTCGCGCGTCAGACCGGGCATATCGGCGACGAGCGCGTCGCGGCTGCGCGTGAGCCGGTTGAACAGTGTGGACTTGCCGACGTTGGGCCGGCCGACGATGACGATGGTGGGTTTCATGCGTGCGGGATCAGGCGCGCTCGCGTGCGAAGCGCAGGGGAATCAAGCTTGCTTTCCCATGCGCGTTCGGCGATTTCGCGCCATGCGGCCTTTTATCGGGTGCTGAAGGCATACAGCCCGCCGTTGCGGGTCTGTACCAGGAAACCGCCGTTGGGCAGCATGACCGGATTGGTGCTGACCGGACTGCCGTCGGTCGCCACGCGCCCGACGAAGGCACCGGAATCGCGGGCGAGAAAATGCACAAAGCCCTGGATGTCGGCGACCACGATCTCGTGCCCCAGCGCGAGCGGCGCCGACAGATTGCGCAGGGAGAGCTTGTCCTGCCGCCACACGCTGGTGCCGCTGGAGCGGTCGAGCGCGAGCACAGCGCCCTTGTCGTCGCTGACGAAGGCGTAGCGCGCATCCAGCGCCAGACCGGAGGTACTCGACATCTCACG
>JAKAIH010000049.1 GCA_021825225.1 Pseudomonadota bacterium | reverse complement strand
TTTCGCGTATTCGTGCGTGCCGCGCGGCAGCAGGCGCAGGACGTATTCGGCGCCGATCACCGCGAACAGGTAGGACTTGGGGTTGCGATTGATGGTGGAAAAGAAAACATGTCCGCCCGGCTTGACTAGCTTGGCGCAGGCATCCACCGTACTTGCAGGGTCTGGCACGTGCTCGAGCATTTCCATGCAGGTGAGTGCGTCGTATTGCCCGGGCTCGCGCTCGGCCAGATGCTCGGCGCTGATCTCTTCGTAGTTTACATCCAGACGCGACTCAAGCAGGTGCAGCATGGCGACTTTCAACGCCTTTTCGGAAAGATCTATACCCTTGACGCGCGCGTCCAACTTGGCCATGGCCTCGGCCAGGATGCCGCCTCCGCAGCCTACGTCCACCACGGATTTGCCCTTCAAAGCGGCGATGCCGTCGATCCAGCCCAGGCGCAGCGGATTGATCTCGTGCAAGGGCTTGAATTCGCTGCTCGGATCCCACCAGCGATGGGCCAGTTCGCTGAATTTGGCCAGTTCCTGCGGGTCGGCGTTCATACTGTGTAGTCTAAATAAAAAAGCCCCGCTTGCGCAGGGCTTTTTTTAAGGCTTGCGAAAGTCTTGCTTTACTGGGCGTGCCGGCTTCCGACCACCTCGATTTCCACGCGGCGGTTCTTGGCGCGGCCTTCCTTGGTCTTGTTGTCGGCGATGGGCTGTGTTTCACCCTTGCCTTCGGTGTAGATGCGGTTGGCTTCGATGCCTTTGCTCACCAGGTAAGCCTTGACTGCGTTGGCGCGGCGTACAGAGAGCTTCTGGTTGTAGGCCTTGCTGCCGATGCTGTCGGTGTGGCCGATGGCGATGATGACTTCCAGGTTCACAGCCTTCAGTTTGCCGACCAGGTCATCGAGCCTGGCCTTGCCTTCGGGCTTGAGCACGGCCTTGTCGAAGTCGAAGTTGGTTTCGGCGGCCATGGTCACTTTTTCGGTGACCGGCTTCACAGCGGGCTTGGGCGCGGGCTTGGCAACGGGGGCAGCAACGGGCGCCGGTGCGGGTGCGGCGGGCGCGGCTTTCTTCGGCACCAGGTCCGGATCGCACTCGGCGGTCGCCATCGCGGGCGTCCAGTAACCGGTACGCCAGCACAGGCCGAACGGATTTTTCACGACAACACCGGAAACCGGGGCTTGGACATAGCCGATATCCTGCGCGTAGGCGCTGCTCACACCCATGCCGAGCACAAGCGCGGCGGAAAGGACTAAGGCGAGTTGTTTTACTGTTTTGTTCATGTTTTCCCCTCGATAAAGTTCAATCGTGTTCGATCCACCGTGGAAACCGCGCTGCCGGCCTTGGTTAAGCCTTTGTTTCCTTGGTTAAGCCTTTGTTTCCATTGACAGCCTATTTTGCCACAAAACTATCAGATTTTCCAGATCATTTTTCGGGCGGTTTTTCAGCTCCCGGTTCTCGACCAATAAGCGTCCAGCGACCCAGACATGGCTGACGTTCTCGCGCCCGGCGGTGTATACGAGGTGCGAAATCGGATCGTAGCAGGGCAGCATGTCAGGCACGTTAAACTCGACCGCCGCGAGGTCGGCAAGCTTGCCAGATTCGATCGACCCGATCGCATGATCCAGGCGCAATGCGCGCGCGCCATCGAGCGTGGCCATGGAAAGCGCGCGCTGCGCAGGCAGCGCCCGCGCGTCGCCGCTCAGCCCTTTGGCGAGCAGGGCCGCGAGCCGCATTTCCTGGAACAGGTCGAGGCGGTTGTTGCTCGCCGATCCGTCCGTCCCCAGTCCGACGTTGACCCCATCTGCCAGCATGCGCGTCACCGGCGCGAAACCATTGGCGAATTTGAGGTTGGAGGAAGGGCAATGCGCCACCGAGCAGCCGTTTTGCACCAGCAGCGCGATTTCCTCCTTGTTGAGATGGATGGCGTGCACCGCGATCAGGTTGGGGCCGACCAGGCCGAGGCGGCGCAGCCGTTCCAGCGGACGCATTCCGTGCTGGGCGACGCTGCGGGCGATCTCGTCCTGGGTCTCGTGCACATGCATGTGCACCGGCAGATCGAGTTCCTCGGCCAGGGTGAGCAGCCGCGAAAATGTCCGGTCGCTCACGGTATACGGCGCGTGCGGCGCCATGCAGAAGGAAAGCAGGGGCTGCTCGCGCAAGGTGTCGCGCAGGTCCAGTCCTTTGGCCAGGTAGTCCTCGGCATCGGAGGCGTAGGCGGTGGGCAAATCGATGGCGATCAGACCCAGCGCCGCGCGCATGCCCATGTCGAGCGCGGCGCGCGCCGCATCGCCGGGGTAGAAATACATTTCGTTGAAACAGGTGATGCCGCCGCGCAGCATTTCGGCGCAGGCGAGCAGGGTGCCGTCGTAGACGAACTGCGGCGACACGTGCCTGGCCTCCGCCGGCCAGATGCGATCCTGCAGCCATTGCATCAGCGCCATGTCGTCGGCGAGTCCGCGCATCAGTGCCATGGATGCATGCGTGTGCAGATTGACCAGGCCGGGGATGAGCGCGTGCCGTGGCAACTCCACGCGTTCGGCCGCATGGTAGGCGGCATGCGCCGCGGCCGCCGGCTGCACGGCGAGTATGCGCCCGTCGCGTACCGCGACGCTGTGATGTTCCAGCACGCGTCCGGCGGGGTTGACCGGGATGACCCAGCGTGCGTCTATCAGCAGATCTATGGCTTCCACGTTCGCACCCGGCGATTCATTTGCACTTCCATGCGGCGGCTGGCCGGCAGGATACCGCAGAACAGCGAATCGGGGTTGGGCAAGTGAGCGCAGCGCGATCCGGCGATCGAGCATTGCGGGTGGTCAGGAGGCGGCTCCGCGTGCTAGACTTCAATGCTTTTTTCAGCCGCGATTTGCGGCGCTTTTTTTGGGTCAACAGTTGTGCGGATCGTCTGCAATTTTGGCATCCGAATTGGTCGCAAACCCTGAGATTATCTAGCCGCTCGTCATGGAACAGTTCGCCAAAGAAACCCTGCCGGTAAGCCTCGAAGAAGAAATGCGTCGGTCGTACCTTGATTACGCCATGAGCGTGATCGTGGGGCGGGCGCTGCCGGACGTGCGCGACGGCCTGAAGCCGGTGCACCGGCGCGTGCTGTTCGCCATGCACGAGTCGAACAACGTGTGGAACCGGCCCTACGTCAAATGCGCGCGCATCGTGGGCGAGGTGCTGGGCAAGTACCATCCGCACGGCGATTCCGCCACCTACGAGGCGCTGGTGCGCATGGCGCAGGACTTTTCCATGCGCTACACGCTGATCGACGGCCAGGGCAATTTCGGCTCGATCGACGGCGATTCCGCGGCGGCCTACCGCTACACCGAGTGCCGGCTGGAGCGCATTTCCTCGGAGTTGCTGGCGGACATCGACAAGGAAACCGTCGATTTCGTCCCCAATTACGACGGCAAGGAAATGGAGCCGACGGCGCTGCCGACGCGCATACCCAATCTGCTGATCAACGGCTCCTCGGGCATCGCGGTGGGCATGGCGACCAATATCCCGCCGCACAATCTGGCCGAAGTGGTCGATGCCGGCCTGGCGCTGCTCGCCAATCCCGATATCGGCATCGACGAGCTGATCGAGATCGTCCCGGCGCCGGATTTCCCCACGGCCGGCATCATCTATGGCCTGGCGGGCGTGCACCAGGGCTACCGCACCGGTCGCGGCCGCGTGATCATGCGCGCGCGCACCCATTTCGAGGACATGGAGAAGGGCAACCGCCAGGCGATCATCGTCGACGAGCTGCCCTACCAAGTCAACAAGAAAAGCCTGCTCGAGCGCATCGCCGAGCTCGTAAACGAGAAGAAACTCGAAGGCATCAGCGAAATCCGCGACGAGTCGGACAAGTCGGGCATGCGCATGGTGTTCGAATTGAAGCGCGGCGAACTGCCCGAGGTGGTGCTCAACAATCTGTACAAGCAGACCCAGCTGCAGGACACCTTCGGCATCAATATGGTGGCGCTGGTCGACGGCCAGCCGCGCCTGTTGAACCTGAAGCAGATGCTCGATGCCTTCCTCGCGCACCGGCGCGAGGTGGTGACGCGGCGCACCGTGTTCGAATTGCGCAAGGCGCGCGAGCGCGGCCATATCCTCGAAGGCCTGGCGGTGGCGCTGTCGAACGTCGACGAGATCATCGCGCTGATCAAGCAGTCGCAGACGCCGCCCGAGGCGAAGGTGGCGCTGATGGCGAAAGCCTGGCGCTCGCCGCTGGTGGCGGAGATGCTCGAGCGCGCCGCGGCCGACGCCTCGCGCCCCGACGGTCTGGCGGCGCATTTCGGCCTGGTCGAAGGCGGCTACCGCCTGTCCGACGCCCAGGCGCAGGCGATCCTGGAAATGCGCCTGCAGCGGCTCACCGGCCTGGAGCAGGACAAGATCGTGGCCGAATACAAGGAGGTGATGCTGCTGATCACCGACTACCTCGACATTCTCGCCAAGCCCGCGCGCATCACCGCGATCATCGTCGATGAAATGAACGCGATCAAAGCGCAGTACGGCGACAAGAGGAAGAGCGAGATCGAACACAATCCGCAGGACCTCGACGACGAGGACCTGATCACGCCGGCCGACATGGTGGTGACCCTGTCGCATACGGGCTACATCAAGTCGCAGCCGCTCGCGGACTACACGGCGCAGCGCCGCGGCGGCCGCGGCCGGCAGGTGACGGCGACCAAGGAAGACGATTTCATCGAGCGCCTGTTCATCGCCAACACCCACGACTATATCCTGTGCTTTTCCAGCCGCGGCCGGGTCTACTGGGTCAAGGTGTACCAGGTGCCGCAGGGCAGCCGCGCCAGCCGCGGCAAGCCGATCGTCAATATGTTCCCGCTGATGGAAGGGGAGAAGATCACCGCCATCCTGCCGGTGAAACAGTTTGACGACGGTCATTATATTTTCATGGCCACGGCGCAGGGAACGGTCAAAAAGACGCCGCTGTCCGCTTTCGCCAATCCGCGCGGCAAAGGCATCATCGCGGTGGAGCTCGACGAGGGCGATTTCCTCATCGGCGTTGCGATCACCGACGGCAGGCACGACGTGATGCTGTTCTCGGATGCCGGCAAGGCGGTGCGCTTCGAGGAGGACGACGTGCGTCCGATGGGGCGCGTGACGCGCGGCGTGCGCGGCATGATGCTCGACGAGGGCCAGCGCGTGATCTCGATGCTGGTGGCCGAGAACGAGACCCAGACGGTGCTCACCGCGACCGAAAACGGCTACGGCAAGCGCACGCCGATTTCCGAGTACACTCGGCACGGCCGCGGCACCAAGGGCATGATTGCGATCCATACCGGCGAGCGCAACGGCAGCCTGGTCGGCGCAGTGCTGGTGGAGGAGAAAGACGAGGTGATGCTGGTCTCCACCGGCGGCGTGGTCATCCGCACCAAGGTGGAGCAGATCCGCGAACAGGGGCGTTCGACCCAGGGCGTGACGCTGATCAACCTGGACGAGGGTACGCGCCTCGCCGGCATCGAGAAAGTGCTGGAATCGGACGACGACAGCGGCGCTGGCAGCGGTAACGGCAGCGGCGAAGGGAAAAGCACGACTGACGGCGAGTGACGCGCGCCATCCATTCAGCGTCAATCATGCGAAAGGACAATCGTGGCACGAGTATTTAATTTCAGCGCCGGCCCGGCGGTATTGCCGGAAACGGTCCTGCAGCAGGCAGCGGCCGAAATGCTCGACTGGCACGGCAGCGGCATGTCGGTGATGGAGATGAGCCACCGCGGCAAGGAATTCATTTCGATCCACGCCGAGGCCGAAAAAGACCTGCGCGAACTGCTCGCCGTGCCGGCGAACTACAAGGTGCTGTTCCTGCAGGGCGGCGCGATCGCCGAGAACGCGATCGTGCCGATGAACCTGCTGCGCGGGCGCAGCGTCGCCGACTACGTCAACACCGGCGAGTGGTCGAAAAAATCGATCAAGGAAGCGAAGAAATACTGCAAGGTGAACGTAGCCGCATCGAGCGAAGACAAGCAGTTCACCTATATTCCGCCGCAGCAGGACTGGAAACTCTCTCCCGATGCGGGCTATGTCCACATCTGCACCAATGAAACCATCGGCGGGCTGGAGTATCACTGGGTGCCCGACACCGGCGAGGTGCCGCTGGTGGCGGACATGTCCTCGCATATCCTGTCGCGTCCGGTGGACGTCAAGCGCTACGGCCTGATCTACGGCGGGGCGCAGAAGAACATCGGCCCGGCCGGACTGACCGTGGTGATCGTGCGCGAGGATCTGATCGGCCAGGCCGCGGCGTTTACGCCGTCGGCATTCGACTACAAGCTGCAGGCCGAGGCCGATTCGATGTACAACACGCCGGCGACCTATGCGATCTACATCGCCGGGCTGGTATTCAAATGGGTGAAGCAGCAGGGCGGGCTGGCCGAGGTCGAACGGCGCAACATCGCCAAGGCCAAACTGCTTTACGACTACCTCGACCAGAGCAAATTCTTCCTCAGTCCGGTGGAGCCGCGCGACCGCTCGCGCATGAATGTGCCGTTCAAGCTCAGGAACGAGGCGCTGGACGAGGAGTTCCTCAAGGGGGCGAAGGCGGCGGGGATGGTGCAGTTGAAGGGGCACCGTTCGGTCGGCGGCATGCGTGCCTCGATCTATAATGCCATGCCGATCGAGGGCGTGCAGCGCCTGGTCGCGTACCTGCGCGAGTTCGAGGACAAGCACGGAAAATGAGCATGCCCGAGCGCAAGCCGTTCGAAATCCTGGTGCTGAACAATATCGCCCAGGTCGGCTTGAAGCGCCTGCCGGCCGAGCACTATCACCTGGCCAAGGAATCGGCTCATCCGGACGCCATCCTGCTGCGCTCGCAGGATATGCACGAGATGAAGATTCCCGCCTCGGTCAAGGCGATCGGCCGCGCCGGCGCCGGCACCAACAACATTCCGGTGAAATTGATGAGCGAGCGCGGCGTGCCGGTATTCAATGCGCCCGGCGCCAATGCCAATGCAGTGAAGGAACTGGTGCTCGCGGGCATGCTGATCGCGGCGCGCAATCTCGCCCCGGCGCTGGAATTCGTGCGTGCGATCAAGGGCGGGGACGAGGCGCTGGCGAAGCGTGTCGAAGAGGGCAAGAAGCAGTTCGCCGGCATGGAGTTGCCGCAGCACACGCTCGGCGTGATCGGCCTGGGCAAGATCGGCAGCCTGGTGGCCGATGCGGCGATCCACCTCGGCATGAACGTGCTCGGCTATGACCCCGAGATCACCGTGGACGCGGCCTGGAGCCTGCCGGCGCAGGTAAAGAAGGCGCATTCGATCGACGAGGTGCTCAAGGCCAGCCACTTCGTAACCCTGCACGTGCCGCTCCTGCCGCAGACGCGCAATCTGATCAATGCAAAGAATCTGGAGCTGCTGCGTCCGGGAACGATACTGCTTAATTTTTCGCGCGAAGGCATCGTCGACAGCGCCGCGGTGCTGCAGGCGCTGGCCGCGCACAAGCTGAAGTACTACGTCACCGATTTCCCCGACAGCGAGCTTGCCGGCGCCCCCGGCGTGATCGCGCTGCCGCACCTCGGCGCATCCACGCGCGAAGCCGAAGACAACTGCGCCGTAATGGTGGCGGACCAGCTGCGCGACTATCTCGAACACGGCAACGTGGCCAATGCCGTCAATTTTCCCGACATGAGCATGCCGCGCGAATCACCCTACCGGGTGGCCCTGGCCAATGCCAACGTGCCCAATATGGTGGCGCAGATCTCCGCTACCATCGCGAAGGCGGGGCTGAACATCCACAACATGCTGAACAAGTCCAAGGGCGGGATCGCCTACACCCTGGTCGACGTCGACAGCGCAGCGACGCGCGAACTGGTGGCGCAGCTGTGCAAGATCGACGGCGTGCTGGCGGTGCGCTACCTGCCGGCGCGGGATTGAATCCGGCATGAACAAGGATCTGGCCAAACTGCGCGCGCGCATCGACGCGCTCGACGAACGCCTGGTGGAGGCGCTGAACCAGCGCGCGCAGCTCGCGCACGCGGTAGGAAAACTCAAGCAGGGCAAGCAGGTGTACCGGCCGGAGCGCGAAGCCCAGGTGCTGCGCGGGGTGCTCGAAAGGAATCCCGGCCCGCTCGGCAAGGATGCGCTCGCGCGCGTGTATGCAGAAATCATTTCCGCCTGCCGCGCGCTGGAGCAACCGCTGGCGGTGTCCTATCTCGGTCCCGCCGGCACGTTCAGCGAAATGGCCGTATTGAAGCTGTTCGGCGGCGGCGTGCGCCCGCTGCCCTGCGGCTCGATCGATGATGTCTTCCGCCAGGCCGAGACCGGCAGCGTCAACTACGGCGTGGTGCCGGTGGAAAACTCCAGCGAAGGCGCGATCGACCGGACGCACGACCTGCTGCTCAGCACGCCGCTCAAGATCTGCGCCGAGACGGTGTTGCGCGTGCGCCAGAATCTCATGTCCAAGTCGGGTGTGCTGAAGAAAATCGTGCGTGTCTATTCGCATGCGCAATCGCTGGCGCAGTGCAACCAGTGGCTGAGCCGCAAGCTGCCCGAGGCCGAGCGCATCCCCGTGGCGAGCAACGCCGAGGCGGCGCGCCTGGCGGCGAAAGACGCGGCGGCGGCGGCCATTGCCGGCGATATCGCGGTGCAGCGCCACGGCCTCAAGCTGGTGGCGAGGAATATCGAGGACGATCCCAACAACACCACGCGCTTCCTGGTGCTCGGCGATCACGACGCAGCGCCCTCGGGCAAGGACCTGACTTCGATCGTCATGTCCGCGCCCAACCGGCCCGGCGCGGTGCATGCGCTGCTCACGCCGATCGCCAGGCACGGCGTCAGCATGAGCCGGCTGGAATCGCGCCCGGCGCGCACCGGACGCTGGGAATACATGTTCTACGTCGATGTGCAGGGCCATCGCCAGGACCCCAAGGTGGCCAAGGCGCTGGCCGAACTGGAAAAACTCGCCCCCTTCCTGAAAATTCTCGGTTCCTATCCCGCAGCGGTGCTGTAGCGGCCGCTCCCAAACTCATGTCCGACATCATGGATCTTTGCGAACAGTCTCCCGCCTACGTGCGCGCGATCGCGCCCTATCAGCCGGGCAAGCCGATTACCGAACTCGCGCGCGAGCTCGGGCTCGACGAGCGCAGCATCGTAAAACTGGCTTCGAACGAAAACCCGCGCGGGATTTCGCCGAAGGCGCTGGCGGCGGTCAAGGCGGCGCTGCCCGAGCTCGCACGCTATCCCGACGGCTTCGAGCTGACGCGCGCGCTGTCGCAGCGCCTCGGCGTGACGATGCAGCAGATCGTGCTCGGCAACGGCTCGAACGACGTGCTCGAGCATGCCGGCATGGCGTTTCTCGCGCCGGGCTGCTCGGCCGTGTATTCGCAGCATGCTTTCGCGGTCTATCCGCTGGCGACCCAGGCGCGCGGAGCGCAGAGCATCGTGGTTCCGGCGAAGAATTACGGCCACGACCTCGAGGCGATGCTGGCGGCGGTCCGGTCCGATACCCATGTGGTGTTCATCGCCAATCCGAACAATCCGACCGGGACCATGCTCACCGCCGCGGAACTCGAGTCCTTCCTTACCCGGATGCCGAAAAACGTCGTGGTCGTGGTGGACGAGGCGTATAACGAATATCTCGCGCCGGAACTGCGCTGCCCCAGCATCGCCTGGGTCGGACGATTTCCCAATCTGATCGTGACGCGCACCTTCTCCAAGATCTACGGCCTCGCGGGCCTGCGCGTCGGCTACGCGGTCTGCCGGCCGGAGCTGGCGGACCTGCTCAATCGCGTGCGCCAGCCCTTCAATGTCAACAACCTCGCGATCGTCGCCGCGGTGGCCGCGCTGAGCGACGACGATTTCCTGCGCCAAAGTTACGAACTCAATGTTGCCGGCATGGCGCAGCTTCTGGCCGGATGCAAGCGCCTGGGCGTGGCCTGGATTCCCTCGTACGGCAACTTCCTTACCGTAGAAATTCCCCGTTCTGGCGGAAACAGCCAGGCCGCCGCGGTGTTCCAGAAGCTGTTGCGGCTGGGCGTGATCGTGCGTCCGCTGGCCGGCTACGACATGCCCGACCACCTGCGCGTGACCATCGGTCTGGCCGAGGAGAACGCGCGCTTCCTCGATGCGCTCGAAACAGTGCTCAAGGGCTAGCCGCATGGCAGGGGCCAGTCTCGACACAGTAGTCATTTTCGGCGTCGGTTTGATCGGCGGCTCGTTCGCGCTCGGGCTCAAGGCGGCAGGCGCGGTGAAACAGGTCATAGGTCTGGGCCGCAATCCGGCGAATCTCACGCGTGCGCTCGAACTCGGTGTCATCGACGCAGCCAGCACCGACCCGGCCGTCGTGGCCGGCGCCGACCTCGTGCTGCTGGCGACGCCGGTGGGCCAGATGGGCGCGGTCATGCGCGCCATCGCCCCGCATCTCGCGCCGGGCACGGTCGTGACCGACGGCGGCAGCACCAA
>JAKAIH010000048.1 GCA_021825225.1 Pseudomonadota bacterium | reverse complement strand
GTGCCGCGTCGTAATTTTTGAGGGAGGTTGGAGATGAAATCGCTGGAACATGCCGTGCTTATGAACGACCCCTATGCTGCAGCTGTAATGAAACAGACTTTGCCAGAAGCGGGGATGGCCGAAGAGCGTCTGCCATTCACCGTAAGAGTAGTCCGCAATGAGGATGGACTGCGCAAAGCAGTAATCATTCGACAAGCCGCGTACGCGCGCCATATGCCCGCAATCGCGGAAAGACTGGGCTCCCCGGAACCCAACGACCACGACCAAGGCTCAGTGGTTTTGCTGGCGGAATCCAAATTGGACGGTTCGCCTGTGGGAACCATGCGAATCCAGACCAATCGCTTCAATCCACTTTCCATCGAACAAGGTGTTGAGCTTCCCGCGTGGCTGAATGATAAGAGCCAAGCCGAAGCTACCCGCCTGGGGATCGATTTGGGCCGAACCGGAAGGCTCGTCAAGACCACGCTATTCAAAGCGTTTTTTCTCTACTGCGTCGAAGCGAATATCGAATGGATGGTTATTGGCGCAAGGTCGCCGCTGGACCGGATGTATGAAGCGCTTCTGTTCCAGGACCTCTTTCCGGGGCAATACATACCCATGCGCCATTTCAACAATATCCCGCATCGCGTGTTGGCGTTCGAAGTCGGAACGGCGGAAGAAAGATGGGCCAAGGCGAATCACCCGCTTTACCAATTTGTTTTCCGGACGAAGCACCCAGATCTCGACCTTAGCGATGCGGACAGCTTGCCAGGACGAGTGCATGTGCGTAGTCCTGAGGTATCCGACAGGGTGGCGATCGTTGCGTGAGCAAAGCGGCGGCGCGCGTGGGTTAGGTGCCGCCGCCGCTCTTGCGCAGGCCGGACGACATAAGCGCAGAATTGCCCGTGTGGCATTTCTGTTGGGGCCAAAGGAGGTATCATCAAGAATTGCCTTCGCGCGCCGATAATGAATAATGCCGACGCCGTCCCTATTTAGGCCAGGATGGACCACACGCGCCAATGCGGCGCTGGATTCCTTGTTGTATCGGATTTCCGTCTACGGCGTGCCCGCGGCAATAGGCGCAATGTCCCTGGTGGCGTTACTGACCTGGACCAGTGAATACACCACCAGCGGAAACAGCAGTCTGGAATTCAGGGTTTTCCAACAGTCCAGTAAGCCAGTTTTGCCGGCGCAAGCATTGGCGCAACTGAAGGAACAGCGTGCGGTAGACCACCTGGACACCAGATTGTCCGAGGCTCCGTTCTGGTTCAGTTTCGCGCTGAAACCGGCAGACCCGGCCGGACGTACTGACATCGAAATACCATCGCGGCACGCCCTTGCGATCGCCTGCTGGAACGCCGACGGGCTGGACTCCCTGGGCGATGCGAATCGTGAATCCGCAACCGGCCAGATAAGACAGGCGAAAACCGGATTCGTTATTCAATTGGGAAGGCTGCAATCGCAAGCGGCCATGGCGGTGCTCTGCAGGGCCAGATTCGCCGGCCCGGGGCGCATCAACGTGGTCCAGTGGCCTGAGGCCCAGTTCGAGTTGTCGGCACGGAAATTTCATCGCGATTCAGGCCTTCTCGACGGCGGCCTGATCGTGCTGTCGCTGTTCGTGCTGCTGACGGCCGTCATCAACCGCGAGTGGATCTACGTCCTGTTTGCAGCATGGTTGATCGCCAACTTGCGGCTGGCGGCGGTTTCATCAGGATGGGATACCCAGTGGTTGGAGCGAACCATACCGACTGACTGGATCCTACTCACCAGAAAGCTAACCGCCGCAGCGTACTACATCCTGACGATCACGCTGTTTAGCAGGCTATTTCGGGATGATTTGAGGCGGGTTGGCTATCTGCAGCTATTGCGAGTAGCCCAGTGGTCGTGCCTGCCGCTGCTGCTATTGGCCGCTGTCCTGCCGTTTTCGCAATTCCTGCCCTATATGTGGCTGAGCACCCTGATAGGAATTGCGGTCCTGGTTTTCTATATGGGCCGCATCCTGTTGGTCACGCGCTCTCCAGTTGCCATGTGGTACAGCGCATCGCTTGGCATCGCGCTATTCGCAAGCCTGTATGAGATCGTCGCCGCATCTCTTGGCGCCAAGGCGCTGATCGGCGCGGTCAATTTTGTGACAGCAGCCCTCGCATCCAGCCTGATGGCCGCGCTCGCTATCGCCGAACAGATGCGCCAGGAACGGCTGGGCCGGGTAAAAGCGGAAACTGAATTGCGCAGCACCTACGAGGCTATCCCGATCGGGCTGTTTACGCTGGAGGCAAATGGCGTCTTTCTGCGCGGCAACCCGGCGTTGCGCAACATGCTCGGCGTGGACCTGTCCCGTAGCGGGACGGAGACCTGGGCTGGCCATTTCGAACCCGGCGCATGGGCCAAGCTGCAGGACATGATCTGGCGCGGTACCAGCGAAGAACTGGAAATACGTGACTCGGTCGCCGACGAGGAGAAATCCAGACGGTTTCTGGTCAAGGCGACTTTGGCCGGGGACATGATAGAAGGTTCGCTGCAGGACATCACGCAACGCTCCAAGGCGACGGCCAGATTGCACTTTCTCGCCGAAAATGATCCGCTTACCGGGGTGCTGAACCGGCATGGCATCGAGGAGGCGTTCGCTGCCGCGATGTGCGGCTTCGCAAGCGGCCAGCCGCTGGCATTGGCCTACCTCGACCTGGACCGGTTCAAGCTCATCAATGACCTCTTCGGCCACATGGCGGGGGACGAAGTGCTGAAACAGGTTTGTGCACGCGTGCGCGAGATGCTCGCGGACGGGCATAATATCGGGAGGGTCGGAGGCGACGAGTTCGTCATCGTATTCCGCAACACGCCGATCCGCACCGCGACTGCGATCTGCCGCGGCATCGTCGACTGGATCGGCGCCAGCCCGTATCAGATAGGCGACAAGGCATTCCAGGTAAGGGGCTCGATCGGGCTGATCGACGTTGCCGACGGCACCAACGTGAAGGACGCGATATCGGCCGCAGACCGCGCCTGCCGCGAAGCCAAGAAGGGGCTGCACGCGAATCTGGTGGTATACGAAAAGAACGAGGCTGTATTCAAGGAGCGCCAGGAGGAACTGCGCCTGATCGAGCGCCTCGGAACCGGGGTGGTTCCGGAAGGCCTGTTCCTGGTGATGCAGCCCATCATGTCTTTGCGCGCGCCCTACGATTCACTCAATTTCGAAATCCTGCTGAGAATGCGCGAGCAGGACAACACGATCACGTCTGCAGGAAAAATCATTTCCGCAGGCGAGAACAACGGGCGCAGCGCGGTCATCGACCGCTGGGTCATGTCCAATACGCTGGAGTGGCTGGACGAGCATTACGACCACCTCGACCGGACGCGGTTCGTGTGCATGAACCTGAGCGGTGCGTCGCTGAATGACGAGCGCTTCATCCACGACGCGTTCTCGATGCTGGCGCAGCACGGGCGCGCCGTGGGCAAGCTATGCATCGAGATAACGGAAAGCGTGGCCCTGCACGACCTCGACAACACGCGGCGCTTCATCGACAAAGTAAGAGACTTCGGGGCCAAGGTGGCGCTCGACGACTTTGGCGCCGGATACACCTCGTTTTCGTATCTAAAGGAGCTGCGCGCCGATACGCTGAAGATCGACGGCAGCTTCGTCCTGGGCGTAAACGCGCATCCCGCGAATCTCGCCATCGTCGAGGCGATCGTCGAACTGGCGCGCAACCTCGGCATGAAGAGCGTGGCGGAATGGGCCGAGGACCTGGCCACGGTCGAAGCCCTGGCCGAGGTCGGCGTCGACTACGCGCAGGGTTTCGTCATTGCCCGGCCGCAGCTGCCGGACAACATCCTGCGTGCACGGTCTTCTGCAAGTTTCATCGAGGACGAGCGCGTGGCCCATTATGTGCGCAACCACCTCGCGCGTGGGCAGGCGGTCGAGTTGTGGGACCAGCTCAGGGAACTGAGGCCGAAAGGATTGAATAGCTGACTGACACAACCAGTCCGCGGCTTTAGAGATCGCGGGTCGAAGCGCAATTAAGCCGGAGCCGAGCATGACAGATAGCATCGATGCCTACTACGACCGACAGTACAACGCCCGCGCGATGATCCCCGATCATGTGCAGATTTTCGAGCGCGGTGCAAAGCGCTCGGCGGAAACGCGCACCAGCCTGCCCTGCCACCTGGACCTTGCCTACGGTTCGAGTCCCGCGGAAAAACTCGACATTTTCCCTGCCGAAGGCAAGAGCGGGGCATTGCTGGTGTTCATCCACGGGGGCTACTGGAGATCGCGCGACAAGAGCGATTTTTCCTACCTCGCCCCCGCCTTCGCCCGCCGCGGCGTGACCCTGGCTCTCCCCAACTACGCGCTGTGCCCGGACGTCGGCATCGAGGACATCGTCAAGCAGAACCTGCTCGCGATCGCCTGGCTGTGGCATCACGGCGCGCGCTATGGGGTGAACCCGGGCAGGCTGTACGTGGCGGGACATTCGGCCGGCGCCCACCTGGCGGCGATGATGCTTGCGGCACGCTGGAACACCTACATGCCGCAGTTGCCCTACAACCTGGTCAAAGGCGGCCTCGTGATCAGCGGCATCTACGATCTGGAGCCGCTGGTGCATGCGCCGTTCGTGAACGCGGATTTGAGACTGGATCAGGCACAAGCGCGCCGACTGAGCCCGGTGAACATTCCGCCCGCCACCACAGCGCCGCTCTATACCGCCGTCGGTGGGGAGGAGAGTGAGGAATTCAAACGCCAGAACGCGCTCATCGCCAGGACCTGGCGCCATGCCTTTGCCGCCGACATTCCGATGCCCGGCCGCAATCATCTTACGGTACTCGAACAGCTCGCCGATCCGGGCAGCGCGCTGTTCCAGGGCGCGATGGACATGATGCAGCGCTGAGGCCCGCCGCAGGGCCCCGCATGGTCGGGCCGCACCGGCGTGGCATGCACCGCGGAAAACTGCTATCTTTGGCCGCCATGGATCCGCGCGCGCTGCTCATCGAAAGCTTTCACGCCGCAGTGGGTGCGGCCGATCCGCTCAAGATCCTGCCGCCGCATCTGCCGCAGCCACCCGCAGGCAAGACACTTGTGGTTGGCGCGGGCAAGGCCGCCGCAGCCATGGCGCTTGCCGTCGAGCAGCACTGGCCTTCCGCTTCCCCCCTGGCCGGCCTCGCCATCACGCGCTACCGCCACGGCCTCCTCACCAACCGCATTCAGGTAATGGAGGCCGGACACCCGGTTCCCGACGAGAGCGGGGAGAAGGCTGCACAGGAGATACTGCGCCGAACGAAAGCCTTGGGTGCGGACGACCTGCTGCTGGCGCTGGTGTCGGGCGGCGGATCGAGCTTGTTGAGCCTGCCGGTCGAAGGCATAGGCATGGATGAGCTGAAGGCCACGACCAAGGAGCTGCTGCGCTGCGGCGCACCGATCCAGGACATGAACACGGTGCGCAAGCACATTTCGAGCATTCAGGGCGGCAGGCTCGCTGCTGCGTGCAAGGCCCGGGTGCTGACGCTGATCATCTCCGATGTTACCGGGGACGACCCCACCCATATCGGCTCCGGCCCCTGCGCCCCCGACCCGAGCACTTACCAGGATGCCCGGGACATCATCGCGCGCTATGGCGTCAAGGCACCGGCGTCGGTGGTGGCGCACCTCGCGCGCGGCGCGAACGGCGAGATCGCAGAAACACCCAAGCCTGGGGATAAGCTGTTCCGGCGCGTCGAGAACCGGGTGATCGCCACGGCGCAGGGCTCGCTGCAGGCCGCCGCCGCCTATTTCCGCGGCCAAGGCATCACACCGGTGGTTCTGGGCGACGGCGTTACCGGCGAAGCGAGCGAAGTGGCCAAGGTCTACGCCGCGCTGGCACGCCAGATCCGCGACCATGGCGAGCCGTTCAAGCCGCCGTTGGCGCTGATTTCGGGCGGCGAATGCACGGTCACCGTGCGCGGCGCAGGCCGCGGCGGGCGCTGCTCCGAATTCCTCCTGTCGCTCGCGCTGGAACTGGGCGGCATGCCGGATGTCCATGCCCTCGCCTGCGATACCGACGGCATCGACGGCTCGGAAGACAATGCCGGCGCGGTGCTTGCGCCCGACTCGCTCGCTCGCGCTGCGACCGCGGGCTTTTCGGCCAAGAAACTGCTGGCGAACAACGACGGTTACAGCTTTTTCGAAGCCATCGACGACCTGGTCGTGACCGGTCCGACCAGGACCAACGTCAATGATTATCGGGTGATACTTATGCTATAAGGCGGATTCGGGCGACCGGCGGAGGCACTCGCTCGGAGCGCATATTACAAAACTATTAGAACAGGGAAGGGTGGGAACATGAAATATCTGAAATTGGGGTTCAGCCTGTTGTTCATGCTAGCCGCCTGCGCCGCCTCGGCGCAGGGCGGCAAGGTCGAGATACAGTGGCTCGGCCAGTCCGCGATCAAGATCACCACGCCCGGCGGCAAAGTGATCGTGTTGGACCCGTGGCTCACTACCAACCCCAAGACCCCGGCCGAATACAAGAACCTCGACGCCTTGGGCAAGGTCGACCTGATCCTGGTGTCGCATGGCCACTACGACCACATTGCAGATGCCCCGGCACTGGCGAAGAAAAACAACGTTCCGGTATACGGTCCGGCCGGCCTGAACCAGGTGTGGGTGACGCTGGGAGTACTGCCGCCCGAGCTATCGCTGCGCTTCGGCAAAGGCGGCACGATCAACCCGCTGCCGAACATCAAAGTCACGGCTACGCATGCAGAACATTCTTCCGAAATCGTGTGGAAAAATTCCACCACGGGGAAAGATGAAAGTCATATCGGCGGCGAGCCCGTAGGCTTCATCATCGAACTCGAAAACGGCTTCAAGATCTACCATACGGGCGACACCGGCCTGTTCGGCGACATGAAATTCATCGGCGAGTACTACAAGCCCGATCTGGTGATCATTCCGATCGGCGGGCATTTCGTCATGAGCCCGAAGGACGCCGCATACGCCACGCGCGAGTGGATCAAGCCCAAGTACGCGCTGCCGGTGCACTATGGCACGATCCCGGTGCTGAAGGGCACGCCCGAGGAGTACATGCAGGCATTGGGCAACGCACCGACCAAGGTATTCCCGATCAAGCCCGGCGAAAAAGTCACCTTGTAGCGGCCGGCCGGCTGAATCTTGACCAAAGTCAAAGCGGCGCGGGAGACAGGGCGTAGATTGTCTTCCCTGCTCCGCTTTGCACAGGCCGTGGCGCCCGCGGGCGCGGCGGCCTCCGTCTTTGGAAGGAAAGCCGATGAAAGCCACTCTTTCTGCCTTGCTCGCGGCGATCAGCGCCGCGATATTCGCCATCGCCGCCAGCGCACAGCCCGCGGGACCCGGACCGGGCCGGGGCGCGGGCCCGCGGCAGATGGATTGCGCCAAAGCGAAGGATAAGGCGCGCTGCGAAGCTCTCAACAAGGATATCGAAGCATGCAGAGACAAGGTCGGCGACGACTGGCGCAGTTGCATGCACCAGCCCGCTCAGACCGCCAAATTCGCCGCGCCGAAGGCGCGCGACTGTTCCAAGGCACGCAATAAGGAACGCTGCGAGGTGCACAACGCGGCGCTGGCGGCATGCAACGACAAGGTTACACGCGCCGAGCACCGCAAGTGCATGGAAGCGCAATTGCCGGCCGCGGCGCCGAAGAAGAACTAACCAGCCACATGGACGTTGCCTGCGCGCGTCGGGACGCTGCTCAGACCCAGGCCAAGCCATCGCCGATTTTCAAGCCCAGCAGCCCTGCCGCGCTGCCGCAGTTGACTGCGATCTCCACCAGCCCCAGGCTGTTTTCGTACCAGAATGCCTCGCCTTCGGCG
Source organism: Pseudomonadota bacterium (assembly GCA_021825225.1). Lineage (GTDB taxonomy): Bacteria > Pseudomonadota > Gammaproteobacteria > Burkholderiales > SG8-39 > 2-12-FULL-64-23. Next base: position 2,642 of record JAKAIH010000048.1, on the reverse strand, counting down.
ACTGCGGAGAAGACCGGCGCGTAAGGCAGCCGGCGCGCGCCGATGACGAGCCATGCCCCGCGCGCGATTCCGCGCGCGCGCATGCCTGTATGCGCATTGCCGTAATGATCGACGTAGACGATCTCGGGCAGGTCGTCGCCGCCAAATTCGAGCTTGAGCCCGCCGCTCGGTCCGAGCCAGCCATCAGGCAGACCGCCTTGTGCGGCCAGCGTGGCCGCCACCGGCGCAAACAGGTCACGTCCATGAAACGAGGTCGATAGCGGCTGCGGCTGCCACAGTATGCGCCGGCAATCGCTCGTGCGCGCGCGCGCGGCGAGCACTGAAAGCAGCCCGTTGTCCGGACCCACATAGCGGTGGTCCCCGGCCTGCACCACGACGGCATCACGCGCGCCGCCGACGCCAGGGTCGACCACCGCCAGGAATACGCTATCTTCGGCAAAACGGTCGACCATGGCTGCAAGCAAGTGCGCGCTGGCGCGTACATTGAAGGTCGGCGCATCGTGCAGCAAATCGATTACCGCCACGCCAGGTGCGATCCGCTGCAGCACCGCCTTCACCTGGCCGACGTAGATGTCGCCGGCGCCAAAATCCGTAAACAGCACGATTGCCATGAGCGAATTGTAGCGCCCTTCCAAAGCCAATTTCCCGGCACACACGGCGCATCGCGGGGCACGAGCGCTTAATCAGCATGCGCCGGAGCCAGGTGGGGCGGGCCCTACCCTGTCATTTGGACGCGGGCGGTTCATAAACAAGAAAGCCGGCACACAGGCCGGCTTTCTTCGATGCAACAAAACTGTCTTAGGACTTTGCTTCCGCGGTTGAGGAACCCTCGGCACCTTCGGGACGATCCATCAATTCGACCAGCGCCATCGGCGCGTTGTCGCCCTGACGGAAGCCGTACTTGAGGATGCGCAGGTAACCGCCGTTCCTCTTGGCGTAGCGCGGGCCGAGCTCATTGAACAGCTTGGTGACCATGTCGCGATCGCGCAGGCGGTTGAACGCCAGGCGGCGGTTGGCGACGGTGGCGATCTTGCCCAGCGTGATCATGGGTTCGACGACGCGGCGCAATTCCTTCGCCTTGGGCAGCGTGGTCGTGATGACCTCGTGCTTCAGCAGCGAATTGGTCATGTTGCGCAGCATCGCCAGGCGGTGGCTGCTGGTGCGGTTCAGCTTTCTCAATCCTAAGCGGTGACGCATGTTCTTGCCTCTTCTGTTCCGCCCTCGTCCCGAGGGCTACGATTCTTGCCCGCGGCAGCCGCGGGCGGGGTCTCTACTCTCAGACGCGCGCGACTTCCAGCCCGGCGGGCGGCCAGTTCTCCAGCTTCATTCCCAGGGTCAGCCCGCGCGATGCCAACACTTCCTTGATTTCGTTGAGCGACTTGCGGCCGAGGTTCGGCGTCTTCAGCAACTCGGTCTCGGTGCGCTGGATCAGATCGCCGATGTAATAGATGTTCTCGGCCTTCAGGCAGTTGGCCGAGCGCACCGTAAGTTCCAGATCGTCCACCGGGCGCAGCAGAATCGGATCGACCTGCGGTGCCTTGACCGGCTCACTTGCGATCGGCGTGCCCTCGAGCGCGGCGAACACCGACAGCTGGTCCACCAGCACACGCGCGGCATAGCGTATCGCCTCTTCCGGCTCGACCACGCCGTTGGTCTCGATGTCCAGGATCAGTTTATCGAGGTCGGTGCGCTGCTCCACGCGCGCCGATTCGACTGCGTAGCTGACGCGGCGCACCGGCGAGAACGAGGCGTCCAGGATGATCTTGCCGATGCCTTTGGTTTCCTCAGGCGCCGCGCGCATGTTGCCCGGCTGGTAGCCGCGGCCACGCTCGACCTTGATCTGCATCTCCAGCTTGCCGCCGGGCGAAAGGTGGGCTATGACGTGTTCAGGATTGACGATTTCCACATCGTGCGAGACCTCGATGTCGGCGGCAGTCACTGCACCTTCGCCTTTTTTCTTCAGCGTTAGCAGGGCCTCGGTGCGATTATGCACTTTCAGCACCACGCCCTTGAGGTTGAGCAGGATGTCGACCACGTCCTCCTGCACGCCATCGATGGTCGAGTACTCGTGCAGCACACCCGAAATCTGCACCTCGGTCGGAGCGAACCCCGGCATCGAGGACAGGAGTACACGCCGCAGCGCGTTGCCCAGTGTATGGCCGTAGCCCCGCTCGAACGGCTCCATCACCACTTTGGCATGATTGGGAGCGATGCTCTGCACGTCGATGATGCGCGGTTTCAGAAATCCACTGCTTTGCATGGAGGTTCCTCTGGGAAACTTTTACAATTACTTTGAATACAGTTCGACAACCAGGCTTTCGTTGATGGTCGAAGGCAGCTCGCTGCGCTGCGGTTTGGCCTTGAACATTCCCTTCAGCGCCGTGGCATCCACTTCGAGCCATTCGGGAATGCCGCGCGACGCGGCTGCAGCTGATGCACCTTTGATGCGCAGCTGGTCCTTGGCTGCGGCCACCACCTCGATGGTGTCGCCGGTGCGCACATGATAGGAAGGAATGTTGACGCGCTTCCCGTTCACCAGGATGCCGTTGTGGCGCACGATCTGGCGCGCCTCGTTGCGCGACGCGCCGAAGCCCATGCGGAAGCACACCGTGTCCAGGCGCGATTCGAGCATCTGCAGCAGG
>JAKAIH010000047.1 GCA_021825225.1 Pseudomonadota bacterium | reverse complement strand
AGGGCGATCGCGGCGCAACTGATAGCCTAGCCTAATGTTCGTCGTGGACAATCTCCCCGCGCCGGATCACCGCGCGGCAGGCAGCCGCGCCGAGCCAGTAAACAAGCTCTGCCGGAGAGTCGACGTCCCAGAGCACGAAATCCGCATCGCGCCCAGGCTCGAGCACGCCGTGCCGGCCGGCCTTGCCGAGCGCCAGCGCTGCATTGCGGGTATAGCCCTGCAGGGCTTCCTCCAGCGTCAGTCCGAACAGCGTGCACGCCATGTTCATGGCAAGCAGCGGCGACAGCGCCGGCGCGGTGCCGGGATTGCAGTCGGTGGCGATGGCCATGGGCACGCCATGGCGGCGGAACAGCTCGACCGGCGGGCGTTTCGTTTCGCGCAGGCAATAGTAGGCGGCGGGCAGCAGCACCGCGACAGTTCCCGCACGGCTCATGGCCTCGGCGTCGGCCTCGGCGGCATGCTCCAGATGGTCGGTGGACAAGGCGCCGTAGCGCGTTGCGAGCTGCGTCGCACCGATGTTGGAAAGCTGTTCTGCGTGCATTTTCACCGGCAGCCCGAGGCGCTGGGCGGCCTGCAGCACGCGCTCGCTCTGCGCCGCCGAAAACGCGATGTTCTCGCAGAACACGTCCACCGCATCCACCAGCCCCTCATCGGCGAGCGCCGGCAGCATGCCGCAAACGAGCTCGATGTAGTCGTCGGGCCGGCCGCGATATTCCGGAGGCAGCGCGTGAGCGCCGAGGAAAGTCGCATACACCGTCACCGGCAGCTCGCGCCCGAGCCGGCGCGCCACGCGCAGCATTTTCGCTTCGGTCTGTAAGTCCAGGCCGTAGCCGGACTTGATTTCCACCGTGGTCACGCCCTCGCAAACGAGGCGGCGCAGGCGCGCCGCCGCCGATGCAAACAGTTCGTCTTCGCTCGCCGCGCGGGTCGCGCCGACGGTCGAGACGATGCCGCCGCCGGCGCGCGCGATCTCTTCGTACGATGCGCCCGCCAGCCGCCGGCGGAATTCGTCGGCGCGGTTGCCGCCGAACACCAGATGCGTGTGGCATTCCACCAGCCCCGGCGTGACCAAGGCGCCGGCACCATCGTGCTGCACGAACGCGGCAGCCGGCTCGAACGCCGGCAATCCGGCGTCATCGCCGAACCAGGCGATCTTTCCCGCACTGACGCCGATCGCGACCGCGCGTCCGGCGCGATCACTCCCGTCGCCGGTTTTCAGGTTGCGCCAGAGCGCGTCGAAACGCGGCTTCATATGCCTGCGCCCAGGCGTCGAAGACCTTTCAGGCAGCAGGCAAAGGTGAACTTCGCTATTAGCATGTGACAAATGGCAGCTTCAGCCCCTGCGCCCTGGCAGCCTTGACTGCCGATTCGTAGCCGGCGTCGGCGTGACGCATCACGCCGGTCGCCGGGTCGTTGAATAGCACCCGGCGGATGCGCGTCGCGGCCGCATCGCTGCCGTCGCAGACGATGACCAGGCCGGCGTGCTGCGAATAGCCCATGCCGACGCCGCCGCCGTGATGGAAGCTGACCCAGCTCGCGCCGCCCGCAGTGCTGAGCAGGGCATTCAACAGCGGCCAGTCGGACACGGCGTCGCTGCCGTCCTGCATTGCCTCGGTCTCGCGGTTCGGACTCGCCACCGAGCCCGCATCCAGATGGTCGCGGCCGATCACGATCGGGGCCTTCAGCTCGCCGCGCCTGACCATTTCGTTGAACGCGAGGCCCGCCTTGTCGCGCTCGCCCAGGCCGAGCCAGCAGATGCGCGCCGGCAAGCCCTGGAACGCGATGCGTTCGCGTGCCATGTCGAGCCAGCGGTGCACATGCGCGTGCTGCGGAAACAGTTCCTTGATCTTGGCGTCGGTCTTGTAGATGTCCTCCGGATCGCCGGAGAGCGCCACCCAGCGGAACGGCCCCTTGCCTTCGCAGAACAGCGGCCGGATATAGGCCGGCACGAAGCCCGGAAAATCGAAGGCGTTCTTCACCCCCACGTTCTTGGCTTCCTGGCGGATGTTGTTGCCGTAGTCCACGCAGGGTATGCGCATCGCATGGAAACTCAGCATCGCGCGCACATGGTTGGCGATGGCTTCGCGCGCCGAAATCGCGACCTCCTCCGGATCGGTACGCCTCAAGTCGCGCCATTTTTCCAGAGACCAGTGCTCGGGCAGGTAGCCGTTGGCCGGGTCGTGCGCCGAGGTCTGGTCGGTCACCAGCGACGGGCGCAGCTGGCTGGTCTGCGCGCGCTTGAGGATCTTTGGCAGCAGCTCGGCGGCATTGCCGAGCAGTCCGACCGAAACGGCGCGCTTTTCGGCGCAGGCGCGCTCGATAATCGCCAGCGCCTCGTCCAGCGTGTCGGCGCGCTCGTCGAGGTAGCGCGTGCGCAGACGCATGTCGATATGCGCCGGATCGCACTCGATCGCCAGCATGGACGCGCCGGCCATGGTCGCGGCCAGCGGCTGCGCCCCGCCCATGCCGCCCAGGCCCGCGGTGAGTATCCATTTGCCCGACCAGTCGCCGCCATAGTGCTGCCGGCCTGCTTCGGCGAAGGTCTCGTAGGTGCCCTGCACGATGCCCTGGCTGCCGATGTAGATCCACGAGCCCGCCGTCATCTGGCCGTACATCATCAGGCCCTTGCGGTCGAGCTCGTTGAAATGCTCCCAATCGGCCCACTTCGGCACCAGGTTGGAATTGGCGATCAGCACCCGCGGCGCATCCGCGTGGGTGCGAAACACCCCGACGGGCTTGCCCGACTGCACCAGCAAGGACTCGTCCTCGTTCAGCCCGCGTAGCATTTCCAGGATTTTGTCGAAACAAGCCCAGTTGCGCGCCGCGCGGCCGATGCCGCCGTAGACCACGAGGTTGGTCGGATCCTCGGCCACTTCGGCGTCGAGGTTGTTCTGGATCATGCGGTAGGCCGCCTCGATGATCCAGTTCTTGCAGGACAGCTTCGTGCCGCGCGGCGCGCGGATTACGCGCGCGGCATCGTGGCGCGGATCGTCGATGACGGGGTTCGGATTCCAATCGCTCATGAAAGTGCTCCTTTGCGGAAGTTCTTGCCTGTCGCTCGCCCGGCGCCTCAATGCAGACCGAGGTAGGCCGCGGCGAGCGTGGGATCGTTGCGCGCATCGGCGGCGTTGCCGCTCCATACGGCGTGGCCGGATTCGAGCACGCATACATGATCGGCCACGGACAGCACGCGGTCGGTGTTCTGTTCCACCAGCAATATGGTCATGCCGTCCTGCTTCAGACGCAGCAATGCGTCGTAGCACAGGTCGACCATCTTGGGCATCAGGCCGAGGGAGAGTTCGTCGATCATGATCAGCTTGGGCCGCGCCATCAGCGCGCGCCCTATCGACAGCATCTGCTGCTCGCCGCCGGACAGGTTCGCGGCCAGCGATCCCAGCCGTTCGCCCAGGCGCGGAAACAGCGACAGCACGTAGTCGCGGTCGGCCTTGAACCTGCCCGCCGGATGAATCAGGCCGCCGACGCGCAGGTTGTCTTCCACCGACAGGTCCTTGAACAGGCGCCGGCCTTCGGGCGCGATCGCGATGCCGCGGCGCACGCGTTCGGTGGCGGGCAGGCCGCCGATGTCGAGTTCGTCGAACACGATACTTCCGGCCAGCAGATTCACGTGGCCGGCGACGCACATCAGGGTGGACGACTTGCCGGCGCCGTTCGGTCCGATCAAGCCGGTGATGGTGCCGTGCGGCACTTCGAGTTCCAGTTCGCTGACCGCGCGAAACAAGCCATAGCCGCAGGAGAAGCGCTCAAGCCGCAGCATGACGCTCCCCTTCCTGCGACGCGGCGCCGCTGCCCAGGTAGGCGGCGCGCACCACCGCATTGTTCATCACCGCCTGCGGCTCGCCCTCGGCGATTTTCTCGCCGTTGTCGAGCACCACCAGCCGCTTGCAAACGCGCATGACTTCGCCGAGGTTGTGCTCGATCAGAATGATGGTGGTGCCGCCGCGGTTGATTTCGGTGATGGTGTCCGCGAGCAGGCGCGCCTCTTTCGAATTGAGTCCCGCCAGCGGCTCGTCCAGCAGCAACAGCCGCGGCGAAAGCGCCAACGCGCGCGCGAGTTCCAGGCGCTTGAGCGTGCCCATGGGCTGGATCTGCGGCGATTCGTCCGCGTGCTGTTCGATGCCCAGGCGCGCGAGCAGGCCGCGACCGGTGTCGAGTTCGCGCGCGCGCTGCCGGTGGAACAGCGCCTTCAGCGGCGAGGCCGTCTTGTCCAGACCTGCGGCCAGCGCGACGTTGTCGATCACCGACATCTCGCGAAACGGCCTGACGATCTGCTGCGACAGGGCGAGGCCGCGGCGTATGCGAATGTGGGTAGGCAGCCCGTCGAGCGGCCGGCCATCGAGTTCAACCCGGCCGGCGGTCTGGCGCACGACACCGGTGATGACGCGAAGCATGGTGGTCTTGCCGGCGCCGTTGGGACCGATCAGGCCCAGGAGTTCGCCCTGGGGGACGGCGAAAGAGACGTCCTTGAGCGCAGTCACGCCGTCGAACTGCACCGTCACCGCCGACACCGCGAGCAGCGCGCTCACTTCGTCCCCCAGCGATCCGGGTGGAAAATGCGCGCGACCAGAGCCGCCATGCCGCCCGGGCTGAAGCGCATCATCAGGAACAGCAGGCCGCCGTAAACCAGCAGCTTGTAATCGCCGATGACCTGGAACCACGACGGCAGCACTGAGAGCACCGCCGCAGATACGGTGACGCCGACGACCGAACCGATGCCGCCGACCACCACCATGGACAGCACCGTGATCGATTCGATGAAGCCGAAGCTGTCCGGCGCGATGAATTTCAGCTGCTGCGCATACAGCGCGCCGGCGAGCCCGGCCAGCGCGGTGCCGAGCGCGAACGCCGTCAGCTTGAAGCGCGGCACGTCTATGCCCAGCACGCGCACCGTGTCCTCGTCCTCCGCAATCGCGCCGAATACGCGCCCCATCCAGCAGCCGCGCACATAGACCGACAGCAGAGCCACCGCCGCCGCTGCGAGCACGGCGAACAGCATGAACGCGAACTTGGACATGCCCGCATCCGGGATGGCCGAGATTCCCATCTCCGCGCCCAGCGCATCCTGCTGCCTGACGACGCCGACGAACAGGAAGCCCACGCCCATGGTGGTAATCGCGAGGAAGTCGGCGCGCACGCGCAGGCTGGCAAAACCCACGATCACGCCGAGCGCGCTCGCGAGCAGCATCGCCGCGGGCAGCGTCAGCAGGAAGGGCACGCCGGCCTTGGCGAGCATGCCGGAAGTGTAGGCGCCGACGCCGAGGAAGGCGGCGTGGCCCAGGCTGATCTGCCCGCAAAAACCGGTGATCAGGTTGAGCGACAGCGCGAACAGCACGCTGATGGCCATGGTTGTCGCAAGCGAAATCTCGTATTCCATCTGTCAGGATCTCGCGAACAGTCCCTGCGGCCGCCACATCAGGACCAGGATCAGGAAAGCGAAGGCGATCGCGTTGCGGTCGAGAAAATGGCCGAGATAGATCGTGCCGAACGACTCCACCACGCCCAGCACCAGGGCGGCCACCAGAGTTCCGCGCACCGAGCCCAGCCCGCCGAGCACGATAATCGCGAGCGCCTTGTACGAGGGCACGCTGCCCATGGTCGGCTCCACCATATTGTTGAGCACCGACACCATGACCCCGGCGAAGGCCGCCAGCGCAGAGCCAACGAAAAAGTTGATGTCGCCCACCCGACTCAGCGAAATGCCGAAGGACTCCGCCATTTGCGGATCGGACACCGTCGCCTGGCAGGCCACGCCTATGCGCGTTCGGGTCTGCAGCAGGCTCAATACGCCGATGATCGCCGCGCTGCCGAACACCACCACGAGTTCCCCCGTCTTGAAGCGCAGGAAGCCGAGCAGCTCCACCTCGCCCTGCAGGAAAGCGTATTTGTAGGTCAGCCCGGAGGGGCCGAAGACAATGCGGAACAGCTCCTCCGCCGCGATGTACAGGCCGATCGAGGCGATCAGCGGTACGAACGGCGGTTGATGCAGGATCGGCTGGTAGCACAGCCGGAACACCACGATGCCGCCGAGGCCGGCAACGATCATCGCGGCTACGATCGCGGCCGCGAGGCTGCCGGTCTGGTTCGCGACCACCACGCCGACGTAACCGCCCAGGGTGAAGAACGCCGCGTGGGCGACGTGCAGGATGCGCAGCAGGCCATAGACCAGGGTCAGCCCCAGTGCGATCAGGGCGTAGATGCTGCCCTGGATCAGGCCCTGGGCGATCAGTTCTACATAAAGCATGCGGCGGGTCCGGTCGCAGCGCGTCAGCGCGCCCCGCGCGGACTCAATTCAGCGCGGGGCCGTGACTAAATCGATTTACTTGGCCTTGGTCGGCGGCGCGAGCAGCACCGGATCGGAAATCACCGAATGCCGGTGGAACGCGTGGCCCTTGACCACCTGCACCTGCACGTCTTTCTTGACTTCATGCAAGTCGTTGAATGCGAGCGTGCCGATAGGGGTACTGAACGTGCCCGCGGCGATCGCGTTTCTGAGCGCTTCGCCGCCCTTGCCGCCGGTCTTCTTCAGGCCCTCGATGGCGATGCTGGTCGCGGTGTAGGTCGACGCGGCGACCATGTCCGCGCCGGAATTGTAAGCCGCACGGTATTCCTTCAGGAAGGCCTGCGTCACCGGCGAGGCCGAGTCGCGATCGAGCGAAGTGGTGATCAGTGTGCCCTCGGATGCCGCCCCGGCAATTTCGATGAATTTCTCCGAGTCGTAGCCTTCCTGGCCGACGACCGGAACCGTGACCCCGGCCGCGCGCAGCTGGTTCACCAGCGGGCCGGCGGTGAAGAAGTAGCCGGACGCGTAGATCAGTTCCGGATTATCCGCTTTCACTTTGGAGATCAGCGCGCCGAACTGGCGATCGGGCATGCCGTATTCGTATTCGTTGATGATCTTCACGCCGAACTTGGGCGCTGCCTCCTTGAAGCCGGTCGCGAGCGCCTGACCGAAGTCGTTCTTCAGCGTGATCAGCACCACGTTCTTCTTGCCCAGATCGCTCGCCAGCTTGGCGCCCGCGCGTCCCTGCACCTCGCCCATGGTCGCGGTGCGGAAAACATAGTCGCCGGTCAGGGTCACGTCCGGATGGATCGAATACGCCACCACGTATGGCACTTTCGCCGACTGGAACAGCGGCGCCGCCGCGCGGGTCGAAGCCGAGTACGAACCGGATACGCCCGCCACCACTTTGTCTTTCTCGATCAGCTTGGTCGCCGCCGGCGCGGCTTCCTTGGGCGAGGCCTGGTCGTCGTAGATCACCAGTTCGATCTTCTCGCCCTTGATCCCGCCCTTGGCGTTGGCGTCGGCCACCGCCAGCTTGGCCCCGTCCAGGGCCGATTTGCCGTCGGCCGCGGCAAAACCCGTCAGCGGCACGTTAATGCCGATTTTCACCTGTGCCCAGGCGGGCGCGCCGAACTGCATTGCGAACGCCGCGCTTACGGCCATTGCCAGTCTCGTGTAGCTCATGTGATTGCCCCTTGTCAGAGAATGATTAACGGTGAATGACGCCCTGAAGCCTGCCTCGTTCCGGTCGGTTCCGCCGCCCGCGCTCCGCCTCCGGCGGACAGCGCTACACGGCAGTTGTCTATACAAAGCTGCAGCGCCAATGTAGCACCATAATTTTTCCGGCGCAAGGGGTTGTATAGACAATAGGAAGTGCGCAAAATGACGGCCTGAAAGACAGATTTCCCGGGAAGGCGAGCGATGGCCACTAGTGGCAGGACGGCGAAGGCGCAACGGCCGCGCAAGGCGCGGGTGCCTTCGTTCCAGCAGATCAAGAACCACATACTCGAGCGCATCCACGCGGGCGAGTGGAAGGATGGCGACCAGATCCCCACTGAAGCCGCGCTCGGGCGGCAGTTCCGCGTGGCGCGCATGACGGTCAACCGCGCGCTGCGGGAATTGACGGCCGAACAGAGCCTCACCCGCATCCAGGGCGTGGGCACCTACGTCGCCCAGCACAAGTACCAGTCGACCCTGGTCGCGATCCGCAGCATCGCCGACGAAGTGGGCGGGCGCGGCCACAAGCACGCCTGCGTCGTGGTCCTGCTGGAAAAGCTCAGGGCTCCCGCCGCGCTCGCGCGCCAGTTCGACGCGCGCCGCGGCCTGCGCCTGTTCCATTCCATCCTGGTGCACTACGAAAACGGCGTGCAGATCCAGGTGGAGGACCGCTGGGTCAATGCCGCGCTCGCGCCGGATTATCTCGCACAGGACTTCACCCATTCGACGCCGAACGAATACCTGATGCGCGTAGCGCCGCTGCAGGGCGTCAGCTACCGCATCGAGGCCAGCCTTCCGCCCGCGGATATCCGCAAGCGCCTGGCGATGCCGGCGGGCGAGCCCTGCCTGGTCCTGTACCGCACCACGAAGTCGCTGGGCATGGTGGCATCGGTCGTAACCATGTGGCACCCGGCGAGCCGCTATCAGTTCACTGGATCGTTCTAGCGCCTGGTCAGAACCCAGGCCCAACATCAACGAGGACAATATGAGCCACCGCGTCGTCGAATGCGTGCCCAACTTCTCCGAAGGCCGCGACCTGGCCAAAATGCGCCGGATCACCGACGCCATAGAAGCCGTGCCCGGGGTAAAGCTGCTTGACGTCGATCCCGGCGCTGACACCAACCGCACGGTGGTGACCTTCGTCGGCGATCCGGACAGCGTGCTCGAAGCTGCGTTTCGCGGCATCGCCATCGCGGCGCAGGAAATCGACATGCGCCGGCATGCGGGCGCGCACCCGCGCATGGGTGCCTGCGACGTCTGCCCCTTCATTCCGGTCGAGGGCGTGAGCATGGACGATTGCGCCGAACTCGCGCGGCGCCTGGGCGAGCGCGTCGGCCGCGAGCTCGAAATCCCCGTCTATCTTTATGAACGCGCCGCCAGCCGGCCCGAGCGCAGGAATCTGGCGGTAGTGCGCAGGGGCGAATACGAAGGGCTGGAGAAGAAGCTGCAGGACCCGGCGTGGAAACCGGACTTCGGGCCGGCGCGCTTCAATCCGGGCTTCGGCGCGCTGATCACCGGCGCGCGCGAATTCCTCATCGCCTACAACATCGACCTCAACAGCACCGACAAGGCGCATGCGAGCGACATTGCCATGGAGCTGCGCGAAAAGGGGCGCGTGGCCCGGCGCAAGCAGGCGAACGCCTATTATTCGAGCGGCAAGGAACTGCGTTATACGGCAGGATCGTTTCCCTGCGGCAATTGTGAATTCGACGGCGAGAGTTTCGAGGAAACGGAAAAGCACTGCCGCGAAACCCATGGCTACAGCTTGCGCGATCTGCTCGCCGCAAACGACATCGACGCCGCCAAGGGCGCGGTGGGGCAGCGCGTGTACCGCGCGGGGCTGTTCAAGGAGTGCAAGGCCATAGGCTGGTACGTGGACGCGTACAAACGCGCGCAGATCTCGATCAACCTGACCAACTGGCGCGTGACCTCGGTGCGCGATGTGATTGAGGCTGCGCGCAAGCTGGCTGCCGCGCGCGGGCTGGTGGTGACCGGTAGCGAAATCGTTGGCCTGGTGCCGTTCCAGGCGCTGTACCAGGCTGGGCGGGCCTATCTCGAAGACCAGGGTAAACGCGCGAGCGTCCCTGTCAATGATGTGCTCCAGGCCGCGGTGCTCAGCATGGGCTTGAACGACGTGGCGCAGTTCGAACTGGAAAAGAAAGTGCTGGGCCTGCCCAACACCCACCCCGGCGGCCTGATGGACAGCACGACGCGCCAACTGGTCGATGAAGTGAGCCGCGGTACGCCCGCGCCAGGCGGTGGATCAATCGCCGCGCTCGCCGGCAGCCTGGGCGCAGCGCTCGCCTCCATGGTGGCCAACCTGACCCAGGTGAAGGCCGGCAGCGAAGCGGACGCGGAGCTGAGCGCAGCGGCGGAAAAAGCGCAAAGCCTGAAGGACGAGCTGATGCTGTTGGTGGATGAAGACACCACCGCGTTCAGCGCCTACATGGACGCGCGCCGCCTGCCCGCAGGGACTGCCGGGGAGATCGCGTTGCGCAATGCCAGGATGCAGGACGGACTCAAGCTCGCGGTCGAAGTGCCGCTGCGCACCGCGCGCCTGAGCTATGAAGCGATGCAGACCGCCGAGACCGCCATGCGCTGCGGCAATCCGAATTGCATCACCGACGGGCTGACCGGCTGCACCATCGCCTACGCCGGCGTGCGCGGCGGCATCTGGAACGTGCTCATCAACCTCAAGGACATTGCCGATGCGGGCTACGTCGCCGAAATCCGGCCGGCCTGCGCGAAGCTGCTCGAGGACGCGGGCGCCCTGCTTGCGCGCGCGACCGGGGACGGGGATGCTCGGATCGAGGGGATGCTGCGGGGGTAGGATTCCGTCGGGGTGTTGATCGCGCTATCGCTCAGACGCCGGCACTTCGGCGAGGTCATGCGAAAACACGCCTCAATCCTTCCAAAGGCGGAATA
>JAKAIH010000046.1 GCA_021825225.1 Pseudomonadota bacterium | reverse complement strand
ATCCACAGGGCATTGCGCTCGTTTTCGCTCGAAGCCTTGTCCAGCGCGGCGTTGACGAAACTTCCGGCGTGGTACCAGACCTGTTTCACTTCGCCGTCCACCGGAGCGCGGTTGGAGTGCACGTTGAACACGTTCATGAACACGCTGATCTTGACGGTTTCGCGCTCAAGGTAGGGATCGTGCGCCTTCTCCACTGCCACCACGCGCCCGTCCGCAGGCGACACCACCGTGTGTGCATCCCCCGGCACCTCGCGCGCCGGGTCGCGGAAAAACTGCAGCACGAACGCAGCGACGATCCAGAACGGAATCGACCACAGCAGGCTGTACCAGCACGCGAGCGCCGCCACCGCGATGGCGAGCGCCAGGAACGGCCAGCCCTCCCGGGCGATGAGTGGGTGCGGATAATTCATCAACGGCTGGAGGCGCGGTGCGGGAGAACCTGATTGGCCGCGGGGATCGGGGTCTCAGTCAGGTTTCCGCTCTCTCGCTCTCAGTTCTTGCTTTGGTCCACCAGCTTGTTCTTCCTGATCCAGGGCATCATGGCCCGCAGTTTCTCGCCCACGACTTCAATCTGGTGTTCGGCCGTCAGGCGGCGGCGCGACAACAGCGTCGGCGCGCCGGCGCGGTTCTCCAGAATGAAGCTTTTCGCGTATTCCCCGGTCTGGATGTTTTGCAGGGCCTCGCGCATGGCTTGTTTGGTCTGCTCGTTGACGATCTTCGGACCGGTCAGGTACTCGCCGTACTCGGCATTGTTGGAGATCGAGTAATTCATGGTGCCGATGCCGCCCTCATACATCAAATCGACGATCAGCTTCAGCTCGTGCAAGCACTCGAAATAGGCCATCTCAGGGGCGTAGCCGGCGTCGACCAGAGTTTCGAAACCCGCCTTCACCAGTTCGACGCAACCGCCGCAGAGCACCGCCTGCTCGCCGAACAAATCGGTTTCGGTTTCTTCCTTGAACGTGGTTTCGATCACGCCTGCGCGCGCGCCACCGATGGCCGCCGCGTAGGACAGCGCCAGATCGCGAGCCTTCCTGCTCGGGTTTTGGTGCACCGCGATCAGCATCGGCGTGCCGCCACCCTGGGTGTAGGTCGAACGCACGGTGTGTCCCGGCGCCTTGGGCGCGATCATCACGACATCGAGATCGGCGCGCGGCATCACCTGGCCGTAGTGAATATTGAAGCCGTGGGCGAACGCCAGCGTCGCGCCCTTCTTGATATTGGGTTCGACCTCGCCCTGGTAGACTGCGGCGATGTGCTCGTCGGGCATCAGCATCATCACGAAATCGGCGCCGCGCACCGCTTCGCCGACTTCGGCCACCTTGAGCCCGGCCTTCTTCGCCTTGTCCCAGGACGCGCCGCCTTTGCGCAAGCCGACGGTGACCTTGCCTCCGGAATCGTGCAGGTTGAGCGAATGCGCGTGGCCCTGCGAACCGTAGCCGACGATGGTCACTTTCTTTCCCTTGATCAGCGAAAGGTCGGCGTCTTTGTCGTAATAAACTTTCATAATTTCCCCTCAGATTGAGAGACCGGTGAGCGGGGACTGGAAGCTAGTTGCGGTACGGCCTGACTAGACTCCGGGCTCCGCCCCGGCCTCTGTTTATCAAATTCGAAGAACCCGCTGGCCGCGGGAAATGCCGCAAGCGCCGGTGCGCGCCGTCTCGATAATCGCGCTGCGCCCCAAGGCTTCGATAAATGCATCCAGCTTCTGCCCGGTACCGGTGAGCTCGATGGTGTAGGTATCCTCTGACACGTCGATTATGCGGCCGCGGAAAATGTCCGACATGCGCTTCATGTCGTCGCGGTCCTTGGCGCTGGCGCGCACCTTGATCAGCATCAGTTCGCGCTCGATGTGCGGCGCCTCGAACAGGTCCACCACCTTGACCACTTCGACCAGCTTGTTCAGCTGCTTGGTGATCTGCTCGATCACGTCGCCGGAGCCCGAGGTGACGATGGTCATGCGCGACAGCGACGCGTCCTCGGTAGGCGCAACGGTGAGCGACTCGATGTTGTAGCCGCGTGCGGAAAACAGCCCGGAAACGCGCGACAGCGCGCCGGCCTCGTTTTCCAGAAGGATGGAAATGATGTGTCGCATAGGTGTCAGGGTAGGTAGCGGAGCGTTCACAATTCTTCGGCCAGGATCATCTCGGTGAGGCCTTTGCCGCCTCCGACCATGGGGTAAACGTTCTCGGTCTGGTCGGTCATGAAATCCATGAACACGAGTTCGTCCGTGCGCTTGAACGCCTCTTTCAGCGCAGACTCGACGTCGGCAGGTTTGTCGATGCGCATACCGACGTGCCCGTAGCTCTCGGCAAGTTTGACGAAATCGGGCAGCGCATCCATGTAGGACTCGGAGTAGCGGTTGCCGTGGAAAAACTGCTGCCACTGCCGTACCATGCCCATGTAGCGGTTGTTCAGGTTCACGACCTTGATCGGCAAACGGTACTGCTTGCAGGTCGACAGTTCCTGGATGCACATCTGGAAGCTCGCCTCGCCGGTGACGCAGGCGACCGTGGCACCCGGATTGGCCAGCTGCGCGCCCATCGCCGCAGGCAGGCCGAAGCCCATGGTGCCGAGGCCGCCGGAATTGATCCAGCGGCGCGGCTTGTCGAATTTGTAGAACTGCGCCGCCCACATCTGGTGCTGGCCTACGTCGGAGGTGATGAAGGCGTCGCCCTTGGTGATTTCGTACAGCTTCTCCAGCACGAATTGCGGCTTGATGATCTTGCTCTTGCGGTCATAGCGCAGACAGTCCTTGGTCTTCCACAGCTTGATCTGGTCCCACCAGGCGGCAAGCGCCTTCGGCTCCGGGCGCTGCTTGCCCGTCTCGATCAGCTTGATCAGGTCATCGAGCACGTCCGGCACATGGCCGACGATCGGCACGTCCACTTTCACGCGCTTGGAGATCGAGGACGGATCGATGTCGATGTGAATGATCTTGCGCGGCATCTGGCCGAAATGCGCCGGGTCGCCGATGACACGGTCGTCAAAGCGCGCGCCAATCGCCACCAGCACGTCGCAGTGCTGCATTGCCATATTGGCTTCGTAGGTGCCGTGCATACCGAGCATGCCAACGAAATGCTTGTCGGTCGCCGGAAAGCCGCCCAAGCCCATAAGGGTGTTGGTGCAGGGAAAACCCAGCGTCCTGACGAGCTTGGTGAGTTGCGGCGCAGCGTCGGACAGGATCACGCCGCCACCGGCGTAGATCATCGGGCGCTTGGCCTCGATCAGCAACTGCGCCGCCTTCTTGATCTGCCCCGAATGCCCCTTCACCACCGGATTGTAGGAGCGCATGGATATCGTTTCCGGGTACTCGAACTTGCACTTGGCGACCGTCACGTCCTTGGGGACATCGACCAGCACCGGCCCGGGCCGTCCGGTGGTCGCAAGGTAGAACGCCTTCTTTATTGTCAGCGCGAGATCCCTGACATCCTTCACCAGGAAATTGTGTTTGACGCAGGGGCGCGTGATGCCCACCGCATCGCATTCCTGGAATGCGTCGAGACCGATCGCATGCGTGGGCACCTGACCGGAGATGATCACCATCGGGATCGAATCCATATACGCGGTGGCGATTCCGGTCACGGCGTTGGTGACGCCCGGACCCGAGGTCACCAGCGCGACGCCAACTTTGCGGCTCGAGCGCGAATAGCCGTCGGCGGCATGCGTTGCGCCCTGCTCATGGCGCACCAGCACATGCTTGACCTTGTTCTGCTTGAACAGCTCGTCGTAGATGAACAGAACCGCCCCGCCGGGATAGCCGAAAACATACTCGACTTTTTCCGCCTGCAGGCACTTGATTATGATTTCTGCGCCTGATAATTCCATGATTCTCGTTGGCTTTTACCGAAAACGTTGAACACTAATGCCTGCCCCTCGTTTGGTCAAGATTTTTTTGTGCGGCGCAACCGCCCGACTGCCGTGATTGGGCAACGCGACTTCGGGTTAACCTCTAAAATCCGGAGCTAATTACAATATACGAGGGGATACATCCCCTCATGCTCCCCTGAGTCAGAGGATGTTTCGGAAATCCCGAAACATCCTCCAGGGTATTTTCGAGGATATCGTCCTGGCTTCCCGCAACGAGCTCTCGGAGTTTCTGGTCGCTGTAGAGCGCCGCGCTTATAAGCAGGCGCGATTTGCCGTGCGCGACGAGCAGGCGGCATTGGATATCGTGCAGGATTCGATGCTAAAGTTAGCGGAGAAATACGGCGCCAAGCCCGTGGCCGAACTGCCGATGCTGTTCCAGCGCATCCTGCAGAACACCATCCGCGACTATTACCGCAGGCACAAGGTTCGCGCGACCTGGATAACGCAACTGTCATCGATGCTGTCGGGCAAGGACGGAGGGGAAGATGTCGACCCGCTGGAAACTTTAGGACCGGCCGAGGACTCGAATCAGGCACTGGGGCCCCCGGATCATCTGGAAAAATCCCAACTTATTGTTTTAATTGAGACTGAATTGAAAGAACTGCCGCCACGTCAACGCGAGGCCTTCCTGCTGCGTTATTGGCAGGAGTTGGACGTTGCCGAAACGGCGCAGGCTATGGGCTGTTCGGAAGGCAGCGTGAAGACCCATTGCTCGCGCGCGGCGCACACCTTGGCCACTGCCCTCAAGCGCAAGGGGGTTACCTTATGAACGAACGTGAATTCGGCTACAAAATCAAGCAGCAACTCGACGGTACGCTCGATCTCGATGCGGCCACGCTGAAACGGCTCAAATCCGCGCGCGAGCAGGCCTTGGCGCGACAGCGCACGACCGAACCTGCGTTTGCGCTGGCATGGGTGGATGCCGTAGTCGGGCGCCTGTCGGCCAACCCGGCTTCGGCGGGCGTTATACTGGCATGTGCCGCCCTGATCCTGGCGCTGCTCGGCATAAATTACTGGCAACGCACGCCGTCGGTGGAGGAAATCGAGGAAATCGATGCGGCGCTGCTTACCAGCGACCTGCCGATCAACGCCTATCTGGACAACAGTTTCGATACATGGCTAAAGCGCTCGCAGCACTGATGCTCGGGCTGTGTATTGCCCTCTCCTCTTTCGCCACTGCGGCCGAAAAAAAACAGCCTGATTGGTCGCAGCTCACGTCTGCGCAGCAACAGATCCTGGCGCCGCTGGCCAGCGATTGGAATAACTTTGACAATAAGCGGCGCAAGAAATGGCTGCTCCTGGCCAAGCGCTATCCCAGGATGAAACCGGAGCAGCAGCAGCGCCTGCAGGCACAGATGCGGCACTGGGCCGACTTGACCCCAGAGCAACGCCGTATTGCGCGCGAGAACTACGCGAAGCTGGCGAAGCAGCCTCCGGAAAAGCGCGAGGTGGTGAAGCGCAAGTGGCAGGAACACCAGAAGCTGAAGCGCGCCACCCAGACCGTGCCCACAGCGTCCGCTGCGCCCACCGTGCCCGCCACGCCTGTTGCGCCGGCGGCAGCGGCAGCGCCAAGCGGCGCAGTCCCCGCGCCGCTCCCGGCACCTTCTGGCCCAGCGCGCTGACGTGCCGGCAACAGCCGGCGCGGATGCGCACAGGCCCAGCCACAGTCCGAGCATCAAACGCCGACTCATCTGCATGGCGTATGAGTCGCTGTTGCTCTGCGGCGTGGCGTTTTTTGCCGGCCTGCTGTTCCTCGGCATAAGCGGCAGTGCGCCGGGCGGATGGTTGCGCCATGTATTCCAGCTTTACCTGTTCCTGGTGATCGGTCTGTATTTCGTCGGCTCCTGGCGCCGCGGCGGGCAAACGCTGCCGATGAAAACCTGGAAATTGCGCTTGGTCGCGGCGGACGGCGACAGGATCAGCTTGCGCCAGGCAGTGCTGCGCTATGTTTATGCCTGGCCCTGCCTGGCGCTGGGTGGAATCGGCATTCTTTATGCCCCGTTCGACCGCGAGCGGCAGTTCCTGCACGACCGGCTGGCCGGTACCAGAATGGTGCGCGATTAGGACAAGACGCGGCGCACAATCGCCGGCAGCGGCCTTAGCGCCGCTCTACCCACCACATCATCAGCACTGCAGCACACATGAACAGCACGCTCGGAAGTGCCGCCGAGTAGAACGGCGCCCAGTTCTGGATGATGCCGATGGACGAAGACAGGCCATTGAGCAGGTGGAACAACACCCCGAGCATGATGCCGGAAAATATTTTCACTCCCATGCCGCCAAGGCGCACGTGCACATAGGCGAAGGGCAGCGCCAGCGCCATCATCACCAGCGTGGCGAAGGGATAGAGCAGCTTCTTCCACATCGCAATTTCGTAGCGCTCGGTCTGCTGCCGGTTCTCCGACAGGTGGCGCGTAAACTGGTACAGATTGATTGCCGACATCTTTTCCGGCTGTACCAGCAGCACCGACAGCAGATCCGGCGTCAGCACCGAGTGCCAATCGGTCTGGGTCAGCCGCGACACGCTGGTGCCGCCGGCGTCGAAGTCGGTGCGCGCCACGTCGCTCAGGCGCCAGAGATTGTCCTTCAAGTATTCGCCGCGCGCGGCATAACTGATCGAGCGCAGGCGGTAATCCTTGTCGAACTCGTATATCTTGATGCCTCTGAGCGAGCTGTCGGGCTTGACCTCGCTCACATTGATGAAGCGGGATTCGTCCTTGACCCAAAGCCCGGAGCGGAACTCCTGCGCCACCACCGCGCTCATGGCGGACAGGCGCAACTGCTGCGCGGCGCGTTCGGCAAACGGCGTGACCAGTTCGCCGAACGCCAGCGTCAGCACCACGAATATGGCACCGATGCGCACCAGCGCGGCGCCGGCGGCGTAGGGAGACAGTCCGGAAACCCGCATCACCGTATATTCGGAATTGGCGGCGAGCTGCGACAGCGCGTACAGCGTGCCGATCAGCACCGCAATCGGCGCGAGTTCGTATACATGCCCGGGCAAAGACAGCAGCACGAACAGCAGCACATACTGCAGCTGGTAGTTGCCGCGGCCCAGATAGTTGAGTTCGTTGATCAGGTCGAAAAATGCGAACAGCATCAGGAAAGCGACCAGAACCAGCAGCGTCGCCACATAGATTTCGCGCGCAAGATATTTGCGCAAAATGATCAACGCCCCCTCCGGAAAGTCGAATTGATGCTCATGCGGCGATAGAACAGCGCGAGCAGCAGCAGCAGCATCGCGACATGCACCGCCCACCAGCCTATGTGGAAGGACAGCCTGCCCTGCGACACCCAAGCCTGGCTTACGCTGAGCAGATTGCTGTACACCATGTAGGTAAGCAGGGCGAACACCAGGTTGGTCGAGCGGCTGGCGCGCGGATTGACGAATGCCAGCGGGATGGCGAGCAGGGTCAGGTTGAGGGCCGCGAGCGGCAGGCCGATGCGCCACAGCAATTCGGCCAGGTTACCCCGGTGCGGATCGTCGAGCAGTTTTCGCGTGGACAGCGCGCGCGCCGGAATCATCCCGACCTTGGCCTCGCGCGTCTCGATGCGCGCCGCATAGCGCTTGAATTCCATCACGCGGTATTCCGCATCGCCCGGATTGCCCTCGTAGCGCCTGCCGTCGGCGAGCACGATGAACCGGTCGCCGTTGGCTGCCGTTTCCTCGTAGCCGTGCCGGCTCACCATCACCCCCAGTCTGCCGTGCTGCACCGAGGTGACGAATACGTTCTTCACCTGGCGCGAGTCGCCGGAGACGCCTTCGACAAAGAATACGCGCTCGGCGTTGGCCGATTCGCGGAATACGCCCGGTGCGATGCGCGAGAGTTCGTCGCGGCTGTCGAGCTGGCGCCGGTATTCCTCGCTCTGCTTGTTGGCCCAGGGCGCGAGGTACAGCGACAGCAGGGCGATCAGCAGCACCAGCGGCGCCGCGAAGATCAGCACCGGCCGCACCCAGGCCGTGAGCGGCAGTCCGGAGCTGAACCAGATCACCATCTCCGAGTCGCGATAGCTGCGGCTGATGGTCATCAGCACCGTAATGAACAGCGTCAGCGACAGCAGCACCGGCAGGTAGTTGAGCGCAGAGAAGCCGAGCAGCGCGAGCACTGCCTCGGACAAGAGCTTGCCGCTGGCGGCCTGGCCGAGAAAGCGGATCAGCTGGGTAGTGAGCGTGATCGCAAACAGCGTGGCGAACACCGCCACTGCCAGATTGCCGAATTCGCGCAGCAACGAGCGCTGGAAAATTGCCACTTGGAACCTATTGCAGCATGAGGGGATACCTCCCCTCATGCTCCCCTGAATCGGCCGGTCGCGAATTTCATTTCGCGACCGGTTCGATGGAACACGCCTGCGCTCCGGCTTCGCATCGATGCCGCGCCTGGGCGCAACGGCTTTGACTTGGCGGGAACAAAGCAGGGATAATCGGGCGTAGTCGGTCGATTGAACGGAAGGAGTCGCCATTGCAATTTAGCACAAAACGCGGCGCGCCGGAGATGCGCGCCACGCCCTGCCTCGCGGTGGGCGTGTATGCAGGCCGCAAGCTCAGCGCTGCCGCCGGCGCGCTCGATCGCGCCGCGCAGGGCGCGCTGCACGAAGTCCTCGGCCGCGGCGACATGGAGGGCAAGCTCGGCTCGACCTTGATCCTGTACCGCCTGCCCGGCGTCGCCGCAGAGCGCGTGCTGCTGGTAGGATTGGGCGAAGAGGCCGACCTGCACGAACGCGAATATCGCGAAGCGGCACGGGCGGCGGTCAAAGCAGCGCAGGAGACCGGTGCCGGCATGCTTACCTTGTGCTTCATCGATATCCGCGCGGGCCGCCGCGACGCGCTGTGGAAGGCGCGCCAGGTCGCTCTGGTGGCCGCCGAATGTGCCTATCGCTTCGACTCGATGAAGAGCAAGAAGAGCGATCCCCGGCCGCTGGCGCAGATCGAGCTGCTGGCTGCTGCGCGCGACGCCGGCGCTGCCGCGCGCGGCCTGCGCCAGGGCGAGGCGGTAGGCGCAGGCATGAGCCTGGCCAAGGACCTGGGCAATCTCCCCGGCAATGTCTGCACGCCTGCGTTTCTCGCCGAACAGGCGAAGAAATTGGCGCGGGAATGGAAACTCGGCGTCGAGGTGCTGGAGCGCAAGGACATGGAGAAGCTGGGCATGGGGTCCCTGCTATCGGTGGCGCAGGGTTCGCGCCAGCCGCCCAAGCTGATCGTGCTCAACTACGCCGGCGGAGCGAAGAAGGCGAAACCCGTGGTGCTGGTCGGCAAGGGCATCACCTTCGACACCGGCGGCATTTCGCTCAAACCGTCGCCGGAAATGGACGAAATGAAATTCGACATGTGCGGCGCGGCCAGCGTGCTCGGCGCGCTGCGCGCCTGCGCCGAAATGAAGCTCAAGCTCAACGTGGTCGGCATCATCCCGACCACCGAAAACATGCCCGGCGGCGGCGCGACCAAACCCGGCGACATCGTCACCAGCATGTCGGGCCAGACGATCGAGGTCCTCAATACCGATGCCGAAGGACGCCTTATCCTGTGCGATGCGCTGACCTATGCCGAGCGCTTCGAGCCGGATGCGGTAGTCGACATCGCCACCCTCACCGGTGCCTGCGTGATCGCTCTGGGCCATGTCGCGAGCGGCCTGTACAGCAACAAGGAGGCGCTCGCGCGCGAACTGCTTGCCGCTGGCGACGATGCCTATGACCGCGCCTGGCACATGCCCCTGTGGGACGACTACCAGGAGCAGCTCAAAAGTAATTTCGCCGACATGGCCAATATCGGCGGCCGCCCGGCGGGCAGCGTCACCGCAGCCTGCTTTCTCTCGCGCTACGCCAAGAAGTTCGACTGGGCGCACCTGGACATCGCCGGCACGGCCTGGAAATCGGGCAAGGACAAGGGATCTACCGGGCGGCCGGTCGGACTGCTGACCAGCTTTCTGATGAAACGGTCGGGGAAAGGGCACTAGGCGGTGCTCGCCCAGGCCAGGGAAAAAGCCACGCGCCCGTCGCGACTCGTGCTTCAACCAAAATGACGCGCATCGACTTCTACTTCGAGGCCGAGGACAAGCTGCAGGTCGCCTGCCGCCTGTCGGCGAAGGCGGCACAGCGCAAGCTGCGCGTGCTCATCTACACCCCGGATGAAGTCGAGGCGCGGAGAATCGACACGCTGCTGTGGACCTGGCAAGCCACCGGCTTTCTGCCGCATTGCATGACGCGCAGCCCGCTCGCCGCACAAACGCCGGTGCTCATCACCCACGATCCCGAGGACACGCCGCATGATGAGGTGCTGCTGAACCTGCACTCCGCATGGCCGCCCGCGTTCAGCCGCTTCCAGCGGCTGGTGGAAATCGTCAGCCGCGAGGAGGAAGACCGTGCGGCGGCGCGCGAGCGCTTTCGCTTCTATCGCGACCGCGGCTACGAAATCGCAAAGCATGACTTGTCCAAGGCCCATGCTTAAGCGGCCGCTGCATAGCCGGCTTTGCCGCGGCCAATCCCGGTGAGCGCGAGCGCATGGATCGCCGCATTTTCCAATGAGCTCTGAACCGGACGATCTGCTGAGCAAGGCCGATGCGCTGATGGCGCGCCACCATCCGGGCCGCGCCCCGGCGGCGCAGTATGCCGAGATTCCGGTGCTCGACGAAGTAGTGGACCTTGCCC
>JAKAIH010000045.1 GCA_021825225.1 Pseudomonadota bacterium | reverse complement strand
GGGGCGAACGGATGCGGCAAGTCCACGCTGCTGCGGCTGATCGGCGGGCAGGAGAAACCGGCGCAGGGCTCGGTCAAAGTCGCCGGCCAGCTGGTGCACGAGCTCGACACCGACAGCCTGTACCAGCTGCGGCGCAAGATGGGCATGATGTTCCAGGCCGGCGGCCTGTTCACCGACCTTTCGGTGTACGAGAACATCGCGTTTCCGTTGCGCGAAAACTCCGACCTACCGGAGGAGCTGATTCGTTCCCTGATCCTGATGAAGCTGCACGTGGTCGGCCTGCGCGGTGCGCGCAATCTCATGCCGAGCGAACTCTCCGGCGGCATGGCGCGCCGCGTCGCGCTCGCCCGCGCCATCGTGCACGATCCCATGCTGGCGATGTACGACGAGCCGTTCGCGGGCCTGGACCCGATCTCGCTCAACGTGATCGCCGACCTGATCCGCCGCCTGAACGATGCGCTGGGCACCACGTCCATCATCGTCACCTACGACGTGAGCGAGTCGCTCAAGCTGGTCGACTACCTGTACGTCATTGCCGACGGCGTGGTCCTCGGCGAAGGCACGCCGGATGCGATGCTGGACTCCGACAATCCTGTGGTGCATCAGTTCATCCACGCCGAACCGGACGGGCCGATCGCATTTCATTATCCCGCCCAGCCAATCGCGCAACAGCTCGGTCTGAAATAGCGGCACGCGGCATGCGAATTCGGGCCGCAGGGAAATCCTAGATCGTGTCGTCCGCGCGCAAACCCGCAGATGCGCTGGCGGTGTCGATGATGATCGTGCTGTGCATGTGCTGGGGCTTCAACCAGATCACGATCAAGATCGCAGCCGCGGGCATTTCGCCGATCATGCAGGCGGGGCTGCGCTCGATCATCGCCGCGGTCCTGCTGCTCATCTGGGCGCAGCTGCGCCGCATCCCCTTGTTCCGCCGCGACGGCACGCTGGCGGGAGGCATGGCGGCGGGCGCGCTGTTCGCCGCCGAGTTCGTGTTCATCTACGTCGGCCTTTCCCACACGGCCGCTTCGCGCATGGTCGTGTTCATCTACCTCGCGCCCTGCCTTACTGCGCTGGGACTGCAATGGTTCGTGCCCGGCGAGCGTCTCAGCGCGACCCAGTGGAGCGGCGTGGCGCTGGCGTTCCTCGGCGTGGCGCTTGCATTCGCCGACGGTTTCGGTAGCGCCAAGGGCTCGACTTTGATCGGCGACGCTTTCGGCGTGATTGCGGCCGCGCTATGGGCGGCGACCACGGTGACGGTGCGTGCGACCAAGCTCAGTTTCGCCAGCGCGACCAAGACGCTGTTCTACCAGCTCGGGTTCTCGGCGCTGGTGCTGCCCCTCGCATCGCTGGCCGCGGGCGAGCCCGGCATCATCGCGCTCACGCCCAAGGTCATTGCGAGCCTCGCCTATCAGAGCGTGGTTGTCGCCTTCGCCAGTTATCTCGCCTGGTTCTGGCTGCTGACGCGCTATCTTGCCGGCAGGCTGTCCGTGTTCTCTTTTCTTACGCCGCTGTTCGGCGTCGCATTCGGCGTGATCTTCCTGTCCGAGCCGCTCTCCGCGGCGTTTCTCGCCGCCGCGCTGCTGGTCGGCGCGGGCATCGCGCTCGTCAATCGTCCGGCGAAGTAGCGATCAGGAGGGCCGCTGAGAGAAGGTGCGGCCGAACACGGTTTCGGCGATGCGGTTCTTGAGGATTTCGATCGAGCCGCCGGCGATCATCCAGCCGCGGCAGCGGCGCACGCAATACTCGACGAGCGCTTCCTGGCTGTAGCCCATGCCGCCCATCACCTGCAGCGCCTCGTTGGCGACGTCGAAGCCGGCCTGATTGCAAAACGCCTTGGCGATCGCGGTTTCCTCGGCCGACGGAAAGCCGCGGTCGGCATTGGCCGCTGCGCGATACAGCAGCAGCTGGCCCGCGTCGAGTTTCATCTTCATATCGGCGAACTTCCATTGCAGACCCTGAAACTCGCACAGCAGGCGTCCGAACTGCTTTCTTTGCAGCGCCCATTCGCGCGCCTGCTCGAACGCATAGCGGCCGAGCGCGAGCGAGCGCGCGGTGTTGCCGATGCGCTCGACGTTGAAGCCGGCGATCTGCTTCTTGAAGCCGCCTTCCCTGAGCACCACCATTTCCGGCGGCACGTACACGTTGTCGAAATACAGCTGCGCCCATTCCTCGCCCGACATGAACGCAGAATGCTGGCCGAAGCGCACGCCCTCGGCCTTGGTGTCGATCAGCACCGAGCCGATGCCGCCCACGCCGGGGCCGAAGCGCACATAGGCGAGGATCACGTCGGCATAAGGCGCGTGCGTGCTGAACACCTTGCTGCCATTGATGCGAAAACCGTCGCCCTCCGCTGTGGCGCTGGTCTTGAGATCGGTCACGGCCGAGCCGGCCTCTGGCTCGGTCATGCCGACCGAGATCAGGCCCTCTCCCGCGAGGATGCGCTTGAGATAGCGCTCCTTTTGCAGTGCCGTGCCGTATTCGGCGAGCACGCGTACCGGCCCGAAATTGCCCGCCTGCACCACGTCCGCGCTCCTCGGGCAGACCGAGGCCACGGTCTCGATGGCGATGATCGCATCCATCAGCGTGCCGCCCTGGCCGCCGTCGGCTTCGGGCATGGTGATGCCGAGCAGGCCCTGCGCCGCCATGAGTTTGGCCACGTCCCAGGGATATTCGACGCTGTGGGCGCGCGCGTGCGCGCCGGCCTTCAGGTGGCGTTCGGCGAAGCGGCGCACCGCCACGCGGAACTCTTCCTGCTCGGGCGAAAGTTGAAAGTTCATATTGTTTTCCTGGCGACGCTAGCTAGAGTGACAAGACGAGGGGAGCTGCCCCCCCTCGTTTGCTTGTGGAGTCTTAATCGACGCGCGCGCCGGAGGCGCGGGCGACCGGTCCCCATTTATCGATTTCGGCCTGGATATAGGCGCGGAATTGCTCGGGCGTGCTGCCGATGGCTTCGGCGCCCTGTGCGGTCAGCTTCTCGCGCACGTCCGGCGCGGCCAGCGCTTTCACTGCTGCCTCACGCACGCGCGCGATGATTTCCGGCGGTGTCTTCGCCGGCGCGAACAGGCCGTTCCAGCTCGACACCTCGAAATCGGGCAGGCCGGCTTCGGCCATGGTCGGGACATCGGGCAGTTGTGCAAGGCGCTTGTTCGCGGCTACTGCGATTGCGCGCAGCTGTCCGCTTTTTATATGTGGCACTACCGACAGCGCGGTCTCGAACGCCATCTGCACCTGGCCGCCGATCAGGTCGGCCTGCGCCGGCGCCGCGCCCTTATAGGGCACGTGGATCAGGTCGATACCGGCGCGCATTTTCAGCATTTCGCCGGCGAGGTGGGGCGAGCCGCCGCTGCCGGTGGAGGCGAACGCATACTTGCCCGGATTTTTCTTTGCCAGCGCGATCAGCTCCTGCAGGTTTTTCGGCGGAAACCCGGGATTCACCACGAGCACCGAGGGCGCGCTCATCAGCTGCGAGATCGGCGCGAGGTCGCGCAGCGTGTCATAAGTGAGATGCTTGTAGACGACCATGTTGGTCGCGTTGGCGATCGAGCCGACCAGCAGGGTGTAGCCGTCGGGCGCGCTCTTGACGACATATTCTGAAGCGATGTTGCTGCCGGCGCCGGGTTTGTTTTCGACGACCACCGGCTGGCCGAGGGATTCCGTCATCTTCGCCGCGACCAGGCGCGCGACGATGTCGGTCGGCCCGCCCGCCGCGTAGCCGACGATCAGGTGTATCGGTTTCGTGGGATAGCTTCCTTGCGCCGCAGCGGCGCCGGCAAATATTACGAACAAAAATGCAATGGCTAAGCGCTTCATGTTTCCTCCTTAAGGATTACAAGTCCGTCGACGGCAAGCACGCCGTCGCCTTTCACTATGAGCGGATTGATTTCCGCTTCGATTACAACTTGGTTTTCGATGAGGGCGAGGCGCGACACCGCGGCGATGGCGTTTGCCAGCGCGGCAATATCGCCGCGCGGCAGGCCGCGGTAGCCGCGCAGCAATGCCAATCCCTTTACCTCGGAAATCATTTCCAGCGCTTCCGCTTCGTCCACCGGGGCACAGCGCAGCGAAGTGTCGCGGTAAATCTCGGCCAGCCGCCCGCCCATGCCCACCAGCACCACCGGCCCGATCAGCGCATCGTGGCGATAGCCCACGATGACCTCGGCCAGTCCTTGCGCCATCTGCTGCACCAGTACGCCCCGGATGCGCGCCGCCGGCGCCGCTCTGCCTACGCCGGCCAGCATCTGCGGTACACGCGCCTCGAAGGCTGCGCGGTCGGTGAGTGCGAGCGCGACGCCTCCGACCTCCGTCTTATGCAGGATGTCGGGCGACAGCACTTTGGCCGCGACCGGATAGGCGATGGTGTGCGCAAATTCCGGCGCGCTGGCGAAAGCCCAAGGCACTGTGGGCACGCCCAGGTACGCGAACAACGTCAGCGCCTGCGCTTCGTCCAGCGCACCGGTCGCGGGCAGGTCCTTGGGCCAGGCAGGCGCCAGTGCGGGCTCTGCGGCGTGCGGCGCGCGCCAGGCGAAATAGGCGGCGAGCGCATCGGCGCAGGCCTCGGGCGTGCGAAACGCCGGCACGCCCGCTTCGGCAAGCAGCTTGAGCGAGGCATCCGCTTGCGGGGCGAGAAATACGGCCAGCGGTTTGTCGCGCGTGTCGATGCCGATGATGGGTCGCACCGCGAGCTGGGGATGAAACTGCGCCGAGGAGCCGACTACGGCGAGCACCGCGTCGCAATGCTGGTGCGCGAGCAGGGCTTCGAGCACGGCGCGGTATTTCTCGCTGGTGGCCGCAAGCGTGAGGTCGATGATGGGCGCGGCCTTGACCGCTATGCCCTGCGCCGCCAGCGCTGCAATCAGGGGTGCGTCGGGCGTGAGGGTTTCCATGCCCAGAGTGCCCAGCCGGTCCACCACGCTCGCGGCGCCGCCGCCGGTGGTCGTCACCACCGCCACGCGCGCTGTGCCTGATGGCGCGCGCGGTCTGCGGTCGCGAAGGAGCGGGGCTATTTCGATCAGCGTTTCCAGCATGTCGACGCGCACGATGCCATTGCGGCGGAAGTAGGCGTCGACCGCGGCATCGCTGCCGGCGAGCGCGCCGGTGTGCGAGCGCGCCAGCGCTTCACCCAGCGCCGAGCGGCCGAGCTTGTACGCGACTATGGGTTTGCCTGCTGCATGAGCACGCGCGGCTGCGCGCGCGAGGCTCGCGGCATCGCGAATGGTTTCCAGGAACAGCAGGATCACGCGTGTATCCGCGTCGTCGACCAGCATGTCCACCAGTTCACCCACGCCGAGGTCGGCTTCGTTTCCGACCGACACCAGCTTGGCGAATCCCAGTCCGCGCGCCGCGCCGCGCGACAGCAGCGTGCCGATGATGGTGCCGCTTTGCGATACCACGCTGGCTGCGCCGCGCGGCAGCGACTCCATTTCGAGCGCCGCATTGACGGTCAGCGTGGTGCCGTTGGCGACGTTCACCAGGCCGATGGAATTCGGTCCGATCAGGCGCACGCCCAGCGCGCGCGCGCGGCTGATGAGCCGGCGTTCGCGCTCGGCACCTTCGGCGCCGATTTCGGCAAAGCCGTCGCTGTAGACCGTCACGATGGGCACGCCGCGCGCCGCGCATTGCTCCAATGCGGCTTCGACCTGAGCCGCCGGGACCATGATGAAGGCGTGGTCGATGTCGCCCGGCGCATCGGCCAGGCTCGCATAAGCGGGCACACCGAGCACTTCGGCGCGTGCGGGATTGATCGGCACGATCTGCCCGCAATAGCCGTGTTTGCGCAGATAGCGCTGCGGGCGCGCGGTGTTCTTGCCCGGGTCGGCCGAAGCACCGAACAGCGCGACTGCGCGCGGCGCGAACAAGGCGTCGGCAAGCTTCATACCGAGGGCGAGTTCTCCAGTGCCCACAGCCGCGCGACCAGCGCACGCGCGGCCGCATCACCCTGTATCGGCGCGGCCAGCTCGAGGAATTTCTCCTCCAATTCGGCGTCGCTCAAAGGCATGTCCGGATCGCCCTTGCGCGTGGGCTGCAGATATTCGCCGCGGAGCCCGTCCTTGGTCTCGATCGCGATGCGCGCGGCACGCTGGCCGGGAAAGCTCGCATCAAGCTCCGTATCCACCGACAGTCTGATTTTGCCCATCAGCGCCAGCGTGGCCGGATCGGACAGGCGCGCGGGCTCGAAGGCAGCGAGGCGGACGCTGCCGTGGGTCAGCGCCGTGGCCACCACATACTTGAGGCTGAAGCGCGCTTCTGCAGGCGTCGTCGGGTGCTCGTAGCCGGCGACTTCCAGCGCGGGGCGGTAGGTGCCGACGTCCAGATGCGCAATGTCCCCGGCCTTGACGCCGAGGCGGCGCTGCAATTCGAGCGCACCGTCGATCGCGGCGAAGGTGTGGCCGCAGCAGGCGTGGTTCTTGAACGTCATGCGGGTGATGTGAAAATCCGTGCCCAGCGTGGCCGTCGCCTGGTCCCAGTCAGGACCGCTACCCATAGCGCGGCCGAAACCGGCTTCGCCTTCGATTACGTCCAGCGATCCTGTGACCCCCTCGCGCGCCGCGAGCGCGGCGAGCAGCCCCGACTGCGCGGCGTGGCCCGCATGCAGGGGTTTGGACATCGAATCCATGCGGAACGCCTGCTGCAGGCCGGCCGCGAAGGTCGTGACCGTGGCGAGAGCGTGCGCAAAGCGCTTCGCGTCGAGGCCGTAGATGGCGGCCGCGGCGGCCGCGGCGCCGAAGCTGCCGATGGTGCCGGTGTTGTGCCAATAGCGGTAATGCGCGCGGCCCATGGCGGCGCCGATGCGCGTGGAGATTTCATAGCCGACGATGACGCCGCGCAGGAAGGTCTCGCCGCTCGCGCCGCTTTCCTGGGCCACCGCCAGGGCGGCGGCGATGGTCGGCGCGCCCGGATGGTAGATCGCTTCGCGGTAGATGTCGTCCACCTCCATGGTGTGCGCGGCGGCGGCATTGATCAGCGCCGCCGTTCTCGCCGTGGCCTTGCGTCCGAGCGCGAGGCTCGCACCGCCGCGATCGAGGTCTTCGGCCAGCGCCTTCTCCAGCAAGGTCGCAGGTGCAGCCACGGCACCCGGCAGCAGCGCCGCGTACCAGTCGATCACCGCGCGCTTGGCATGATGCAGCGCCTGCGGCGGAATCGGCTGTGCGCGAAAGTTCTGTGCGAATTCGGCGAAACGTTCTACGACATGCACTTCAATCCGCCTTCGCGCCGGAAACCTTGACGATCTTCGCCCATTTGGCAGTTTCGTCCCTCATGTACTGTCCGAACTCATCCGGCGTGCTGCCAATCGGATCGGCGCCTTGCTGGATGAATTTGTCGCGCATCGCCGGATCCTTGAGGATGCGCGCGACCTCGGCCTGTACTTTCAGCGCGATTTCGCGCGGCAGGCCGGCGGGGCCGACGAGGCCGAACCAGGACGAGGCGTCGAAACCGGGGTAACCGGATTCGGAGATGGTGGGAAGATTCGGCACGCCGCCCGAGCGGTGCAGGCTGGTCACCGCCAGCGCGCGCAGCTTGCCACCGCGCACCAGCTGGATCGCCGAAGGGATGGTGGCGAACATGCATTGCACCTGTTCGCCCGAGAGCACGTCGTTCAGCGCCACCGCGCCCTTGTACGGAACATGGGTCAGATCCAGGCCGGCCAACTGATTGAGCAGCACCCCCGACAGATGCGACGAGGTGCCGCTGCCGGTGGAAGCGTAGAAGTACTTGCCCGGATGCGCTTTCACCAGCGCGACGAATTCCTGGAACGTTTGCGCCGGCACGGTGCGCGGATTCACTACCAGCATATTGGGCACGTGCGCGACCAGGGTGACCGGCGTGAGGTCCTTCAGGTTGTCGTAAGGCATGTGTTTGTACAGGCTGGCGTTGATCGCGAGCGGACCGACCGAGCCCATCAGCAGGGTGTAGCCATCGGGTTTGGCCTTGGCCACGGTATCGGCGCCGATGTTGCCGCCTGCGCCGGGACGATTCTCGATGATGATCGGCTGGCCCAGTCCTTTCCTGAGTTCGTCGGAGAGCAGCCGCGCGATGATGTCCGTGGTGCCGCCGGCGGAGAAGCCGACCACGATGGTGATCGGACGGCTGGGATAGGCGCCTTGGGCGGCGGCGCCCGTTGCCGTTCCAAACGCAGTCAGGACAAACAGCAATACGGCAAGATATCGCAAAGTATTTCGTAACACGGCAGGCTTCTCCCCTTTTGATTGATGTTTTCAATTGAGCATCGCGTCTGCGCCTGTCGCCGTCTTCCCCTGCGGCTGCGTTTGCGTTCTATGCGGTGTTCGCCCATCAGTATAAACTCGGATCGCGCAGCGCGCATCGCGCAGGCTGGCGGGCGTCTGCGGCATGGTCTAAACTAAAATTTGCCCTTTGTGGAGGAGGACATCATGCAACTGCGGGAGATACTCAGAATAAAAGGCAAGCTGCTGATCACCATCGCTCCGGACGGGATGGTGAGCGATGGGGTCAACGTCATGGCTGAGAAAGACATCGGCTCGCTGGTGGTGATGAGCCAGGGCAGTCTGGCGGGCATGCTGACCTTCCGCGAAGTCCTGCGGGCGCTGCATACGAACAAGGGCTCCATCCAGGGCATGCGCGTGGACGCCATCATGGTGAAAAATCCCAAGACCATTGCGCCGGACGTGGAAGTGGATGAACTGCGCAGCGTGATGCTGAAGCATCACATCCGCTATATGCCGGTAGTGGAGGGCGACACACTGATCGGCGTGCTTTCGTTTCACGACGTGGCGCGCGCGGTGCTGGAGGAGCAGGCGTTCGAGAATCGCATGCTCAAGGGCTATATCAAGGATTCACCGGCATAGCCGTGCCCGGGCGGCCACCCGCCGCATCGCGACACTCGCTTGGCGCAGCGCGTTCGGTGGCGCTGCTGCCGCTGTCGCGCGACAGGTCGGCGACGGACGGTATGCTAAACTCGCCGCAGCGAATCCGCGAGCGTAAACGATGTCCGGCAACACCCTGGGAAAACTGTTCTGCGTCACCTCATTCGGCGAGTCGCATGGCCCCGCCTACGGTTGCGTGGTGGACGGCTGTCCGCCAGGACTGGAATTGTCCGAGTCCGACATCCAGCGCGAACTCGATCGCAGGAAACCGGGTACCTCGCGCCATGTGACGCAGCGGCGCGAGGCCGACCGCGTGGAAATTCTCTCCGGCGTATTCGAGGGCCGGACTACGGGGACCGCCATCGGCTTGCTGGTGCGCAACGAAGACCAGAGGAGCAAGGATTACGGCAATATCGCCGAGAGCTTTCGCCCGGGGCACGCCGACTACACCTATTGGCAGAAATACGGCATACGCGATTATCGCGGCGGCGGGCGCGCCTCGGCGCGCGAGACGCTGGTGCGCGTTGCCGCGGGTGCAATCGCGAAGAAGTGGCTCAGGGAGAAATTCGGCGTCACGATCCGCGGCTATCTGTCGCAACTCGGCCCGAACAAGGTCGCGCTGAAGGACTGGAGCGCGGTCGAACGCAATCCGTTCTTCGTGCCGGACATGGCCGCAGTGCCTGCGCTGGAAGCCTATATGGATGCGCTGCGCAAATCGGGCGATTCCTGCGGCGCGAAAATCAGCGTCGTCGCAGAGGGTGTGCCGGTGGGCTGGGGCGAGCCGGTGTACGACCGGCTGGATGCCGACATTGCCTATGCCATGATGGGTATCAACGCGGTGAAGGGTGTGGAAATCGGCGCGGGCTTTGCATCGATCGAGCAAAAGGGCAGCGAGCATTCCGACGAACTCACTCCGGATGGCTTCCTGTCCAATCACGCAGGCGGCATCCTCGGCGGAATTTCCACCGGGCAGGACTTGCTGGTGAATCTGGCGATCAAGCCGACTTCGAGCATTCGCCTCGCGCGGCGCTCGATCAACAAGCAGGGGGAAGCGGTCACGCTGGAAACACACGGACGCCACGATCCCTGCGTCGGCATACGCGCCACGCCCATTGCGGAAGCGATGCTGGCACTGGTGCTTGCCGACCACGCGCTGAGGCAGCGCGCGCAGAACGCCGATGTAAGCACGTCGACGCCGAAAATCGCTGCGCGCGTATCCGATCCGCAGTCGGCGGCGAAGTACACGGCAAAGCCGGCGGCTGCTCCGGACCCCGAAGAGGCTTAACGGCGATTTTGCCGGGGTACTCAAAAAAAGGCCCCCGACGAACGGGGGCCTTGAAAGTAGAAGCGAGCAAATCGCAGCGCTTACAGTGACGCGCCGCCCGGTCCGAAGTGCGGATCCTAATTCGGTCAGGGGAGGAGATCCCGGCCATTTCGGATCCGCGCCGGCCCGCTACGGCGGAAAAATTCCGGAGCTCGCTTCTGGGCCGGTTACAACGGATTCGCTACACTTCTGTTGCCGCGTTGGCGGCGAAAGTCTTGCCACGTGCGTTCCCACCCGGATGCGCCGCTCCGCCGGTCAGGCGTGTCCGCCGCCGGCACTGCGCGAGGGGCGATATCGGGTGCAGCTTGCCCTACTTTGTGGTGACGGTAGTGGTCGTCTGATTATTGTCATTGGACGTGGAGGCGGCCACGGCGACCGCGGCGACCGCAACGGCAGCCGCAACCATGCCTGCGGTAATGCCGCCGGCCGCGGCGCCGGTAGCGCCCGCGG
>JAKAIH010000044.1 GCA_021825225.1 Pseudomonadota bacterium | reverse complement strand
CGCAAAGCGGCGTCGGACACGCTCAGGTGATCGATGCCCAGTTCGGCAAATGCGGCGCACATGATGGCGAGCCCCCCCGGCAGGATGGACATGCGGTCCTCGCGCAGACCGGGCAAGCTCAGCCGCTCGACCTCGCCCGCCTTGAGCAAAGCGCTCCGGAACTTGTCCAGGCCGGAGGCCGAAATGCCGTGCTCGCTCCAGCCGTTGGCTTCCAGCGTGGCGGCGATAGAGCGTGCGGTTCCGGACGAACCCACGGCCTCGGCCCAGCCGTGCCGGGTGTACTGCTTCACGATGGTCTGCAGTTCGTTCCTGGCGGCGAGTTCGGCCTGTTTGAACGCGGACTTCTCGATCCTGCCGTCGGGGAAATATTTCATGCTGAAGCTGACGCAGCCCATGTACAGGCTGTCCATGAGCACCGGCTCCACCCCCACGCCGATGATGAACTCGGTCGAGCCGCCACCGATGTCCATCACCAGTCGCTTGTCGCGGCTGAGCGGCAGGCTGTGCGCCACGCCGAGGTAAATCAGCCGCGCTTCCTCGCGCCCGGCGATGATTTCAATCGGGAACCCCAGCGCCTCCTTGGCCTCGGCCAGGAACTGGCGCGAATTCTTGGCCACGCGCAGCGCATTGGTGCCGACCACGCGCACCGCCTCGGCGGGAAAGCCGCGCAGCCGGTCGGAAAAGCGCCGCAGGGCTTCGAGCGCACGCACCTGGGTGGCACGGTCGATGCGCTTGTCGCGCGTCAGGCCCGCGCCCAAACGCACCGGCTCGCGCAAGGCGTCGAGCAGATAGATCTGGTCCTCGACAATGCGGCCGATCTGCAGGTGGAAACTGTTGGAGCCCAGATCGACCGCGGCTAGGGTCTCGTATTGCATGGCCGGATTACCTTAGCACTTGGGCCATCGGCGCGCAACGAAAATGCCGGAATCAAAACGCCGCAACGCATGCCGCGACGAATAGGCCCCGTGCGGCGCGGCAGCGCCGAACCCGAGCGGAGCCGCGTCCGCCCTAGGACCTCACCACCTGCTCGATTTCTTCCGTGCTGAGATGGCGCACGTCTTTGCCCTTGATCATGTAAACCACGTACTCGGAAATGTTCTTGGCGTGATCGCCCACCCGCTCCAGCGCCTTGGAGATGAACAGGATGTCCAGCGTAGCGGATATGGTGCGCGGATCCGCGATCATGTGGGTGAGCAGCTCGCGCAGCACTGCGCGGAACGCATCGTCAACCTCCAGATCGCGGCGCGCGATCGCCGGCGCCGCTTCAGCATCCAGGCGGGCAAATCCATCCAGGGCCTGGCGCAGCATCTCGATGACGATCACCGACATACGCTGGATCTCCGCATAGCGCGGCATGTGGGCGCGGCCGCTGCGGAAAAACTCGCGCGCCATCAGGGCAATCTTCTTTGCCTCGTCGCCGACGCGCTCGAGGTCGGTGATGGTCTTCACCACCATAGTCAGCACGCGCAAATCGATTGCGGTCGGCGTGCGGCGCGCGATGATGTTGGTGCACAACTCATCGATCTCCATTTCCAGCGCGTTCACCTGCTGTTCCACATCCAGCACCCGGTCGATAAGGAAGGTCTCGCCGTCCTGCAGCGCGCGCACCGCCAGGGACAATTGATTCTCGACCGCGCCGCCCATGTGCAGGACTCTGCTGCGGACCTGTTCCAGCTGGACGTCAAACTGCGTGGAAATATGGTTGTGCTGCATGGGGCGACGATTCGATCCGGTGGTCCTTTCGGTCTATCGATGCTAGCAAACCAATATGACAACAATGTTGCTCCCCTTCGAATCGGGTAATATTGCTGCAACATTCAAAGCTTAGGCTATGTATTTCAACAAGAAAGCCTCAATGCTCCCCACGCAGGCGCTGTTCCTCAACCGGGAAATCGGCATCCTCGAATTCAACCGCCGCGTGCTGGCGCAGGCCGAGGACGCGGACACGCCGCTGCTCGAACGCCTGCGCTTTCTTTGCATCGTCAGCAGCAATCTGGATGAATTCTTCGAGATTCGCGTCGCCGAACTCAAGGAAACGATCCGCGTCAATGTATCCGCCGCGGGACGCGACGGGATGAATCCGCGCGAGGTTTTTGGCGCCGTCAGCCGCATCGCGCACGAACTGGTGGAGCGCCAGTACCGGCTGCTCAACGAAAATATCCTGCCGGAACTGGAAAAGGCCGGTGTGCGCTTCCTGCGCCGCAACGACCTCAACGAAGCGCAGCGCACCTGGGTCCGCGAGTACTTCTTCAATGAAATGATGCCGGTGCTCACGCCGATCGGCCTGGACCCGGCGCACCCCTTCCCGCGCGTGTTCAACAAGAGCCTGAATTTCGCGGTGGAGCTGGAGGGGCGCGATGCCTTCGGCCGCGCCTCACGCGCCGCCATCGTCCAGGCACCGCGCATCCTGCCGCGCATGATCAAGCTGCCGCGCGAACTGCGCCAGGGCAAGGAGCAGAGCTTCGTGTTCCTTTCGTCCGTGCTGCACGAACACGCGTCCGAACTGTTCGCCGGCATGAGCGTGCGCGGCTGCTACCAGTTCCGCGTGACCCGCAACAGCGATCTGTTCGTGGACGAGGAGGAAGTGAAGAACCTGCGCACCGCGCTGCAGGGCGAACTGCCGCAGCGCAACCTCGGCGCCGCGGTGCGTCTCGAAGTCGCCGACAACTGCACCCAGGCCATGGCCGAATTCCTGCTGCAGCAGACCGAACTCGGCGCCGAGGATCTGTATCAGGTCAACGGGCCGGTAAATCTGGTCCGACTGATGCAGATCCCCGATCTGGTCAACCGCCCCGACCTTCAGTTTCCCGCTTTCCGTCCCGGCCGTCCCGCGGCCCTGGAAAAACGCTCCAACATCTTCGCCGCGGTGCGCAAAAGCGACGTGCTGCTGCACCATCCATTCCAGTCGTTCACGCCGGTGGTCAATTTCATCCAGGAGGCGGCGCAGGACCCGCAAGTGGTCGCGATCAAGCAAACCGTCTACCGCATCGGCACCGACTCCGCCATCATGGAAGCCCTGATCGACGCGGCCGCCAGCGGCAAGGAGGTGACGGTGGTGGTCGAACTGATGGCGCGCTTCGAAGAAGAAGCCAACATCAACTGGGCCGAGCGGCTGGAAGAGGTCGGCGCGCACGTGGTCTACGGCGTGGTCGCGCACAAGACCCATGCCAAGATGGCGTTGGTGGTGCGGCGCGAGGACGGCAAGCTGCGCCGCTACGTGCACCTGGGGACCGGCAATTATCATGCGCGCACCGCGCGCCTGTACACCGATTTCGGCCTGTTCACCTGCAACGCCGACGTTTGCGCCGACGTCAACGAAGTGTTCAAGCAGCTGACCGGCCTGGGCAAGGCCGGAATGCTGCACCATCTGTGGCAGGCGCCGTTCACCCTGCACGCGAACGTCATGGCCGCGATCAAGAACGAAACCCGGCTCGCCAAGGCGGGCAAGCCCGCGCGCATCATCGCCAAGATGAATGCCCTGCTCGAGCCGACGGTGATCGAAGCGCTGTACACCGCCTCGCAGGCGGGCGTGCGCATCGACCTGATCGTGCGCGGCGTATGCGCGCTGCGCCCTGGCGTCCCCGCGCTCTCGGAAGGCATCCGCGTGCGCTCCATCGTCGGCCGCTTTCTCGAACACACGCGCATTTTCTATTTCCTCAACGGCGGCAAGGAGAACGTGTATCTTTCGAGCGCCGACTGGATGGACCGCAATTTCTTCCGCCGCGTCGAGTTGTGCTTCCCCGTGCTCGACAAAAAACTCAGGCAGCGCGTGATCAAGGAAGGGCTGATGCCGTATCTGCGCGACAACCGCCAGGCCTGGGACATGGACGGCGACGGCGTATACAAGCGCAAGAACTCCCGCGGCACCCTGCCGCGATCGGCGCAACAGTCGCTGCTGGGCGAACTCGCGCGCGAGTGATTTCCGGCGCGGGCACCTTGCCCGTCGCTTTATCGCGAAAGCTGCGCCGCCGCGTTGTTTTTCGCACAGCGCCCACGCCTATTGTTACAATCCGGCTCCGAAGAGGCGCAAGTCCGCTGCGGCGCCCATAAATCACAATCAATTACTCCACTCCATTTTCCAGCCGAGGTCGCGATGTTCAGTCGCTTCATGCCGCGCGAAGGCAAATTCTTCGATTTGTTCAACGAACACGCGGCGCTGATCCTGGAAGGCAGCCGCGAACTGGCCGCACTGATGGCCAGCGGCGATGACCTGGAGCGGCGCGCGCACAACGTCGAGTCGATCGAAAAGCGCGGCGATAAAATCACCCGCGTGACGATCGAACTGCTGCACAAGACCTTCATCACGCCGATCGACCGCGACGACATTCACCAGCTGATCTCGGAAATGGACAACATCCTCGACCTGATCGAGGATTCGGCGCAGCTCATGTTCCTGTACGACGTGCGCACGCTGCCGCCGGACGCGAGGAAGCTCGCGGACATCTGCGTGGAGTGCTGCGACAAGGTGAAAAGCGCGGTGGCGCTGCTCTCCAGCATGGACAACGCCGACGCGATCATGGCCATATGCCAGGACATCGACCGGCTCGAGTCGGAAGCCGACCACGTCATGCGCGCGGCCATCGGCCGCCTGTTCCGGGACGAGCCCGACGTGCGCGAACTGATCAAGCTGCGCACCGTGTACGAGCATCTGGAGACGGTGACCGACCACTGCGAGGACGTGGCCAACATCATCCAGGGCATCGTGATCGAAAACGGCTGAGCGTGGCCCG
Source organism: Pseudomonadota bacterium (assembly GCA_021825225.1). Taxonomy (GTDB): domain Bacteria; phylum Pseudomonadota; class Gammaproteobacteria; order Burkholderiales; family SG8-39; genus 2-12-FULL-64-23. The sequence continues at coordinate 5,909 of JAKAIH010000044.1, read as the reverse complement.
GAATAAGCGCGATATACGCCGATGAGCCTGCACATCCTCGTCATCCTGGTCGCGGTGGCGCTCGCCTTCGATTTCCTGAACGGCTTTCACGATGCCGCCAATTCCATCGCCACCATTGTCTCGACGCGCGTGATGCGGCCGCAGTGGGCGGTGCTGTGGGCGGCGTTTTTCAATTTCGTCGCCTTTCTGGTCTTCGGCCTCTCCGTCGCCGCCACCGTGGGCAAGGGCATCATCGATCCGGCCATCGTCGATCGCCATGTCGTGTTCGGCGCGCTCATCGGGGCCATTTGCTGGAACATCATCACCTGGTACTACGGTATTCCATCGAGTTCATCGCATGCCCTGATCGGCGGGCTCGCCGGCGCGGCGGTAGCCAAAGGCGGGGTGAACTCGCTGGTGGGCTCGGGCTTCATCAAGACCACTGCGGCCATCGTACTCTCGCCGCTGCTCGGCCTGGTTCTCGGCGCGCTGCTGATGCTCGCGGTATCGTGGGCGTTCTCGCGCACTACGCCGCGCCGCGTCGACCGCTGGTTCCGCCGCCTGCAATTCGTCTCCGCCTCGTTCTACAGCCTCGGACACGGCGGCAACGACGCGCAAAAGACCATGGGCATCATCTGGATGCTCCTGATCGCGGCGAACGTGACCGGGCCGAAGGATCCCCTGCCATTCTGGGTGGTGATGGCATGCCAGTCGGCGATGGCGCTGGGGACCATGTTCGGGGGCTGGCGCATCGTCAAGACCATGGGCCAGAAGATCACCAAGCTCAAGCCCGTGGGTGGCGCTTGCGCCGAAACCGGCGGCGCCATCACCCTGTTTCTCGCCACCTGGCTGGGCGTCCCGGTCTCCACCACTCACACGATTACCGGCGCCATCGTCGGCGTCGGCTCGGTGAACAAATTCAACGCGGTGCGCTGGGGCGTGGCCGGCAACATCATCTGGGCCTGGATACTCACGATTCCCTGCTCCGCTTTCATCGCCGCGGTCGCCTGGTTCCTGGCGCAGCAGTATCTGTAGGAGACGCTTTCTGCGTCGCATCAGCGGAGCCGGTCCTCGCGGATCCCGACCGGTGCAAGCCTGCGCATCGCGAGATCCGTGCGTGTTCTAGGACGTGCCCTCCGGCGTGCGATCCAATTCCGCAAACTGCACCACGCTCTGGATCCACGCCTGCCGGCCGACGCGCAAACGCCAGGCAGTGCTGCGCTTTGCATCCAGCGCAAATCTGATCAAGGGGTGCGCGAGCCGGGCGCGCTTGACCGTGGTGTCATCGGGCGCTTGCGCAGAGGGCTGCGCCGACATCCACTCGCGCCGGGTCGTTGCTACTATCGCCGCCAGGGCCTGCTCGATATCGGCAGGCCGCTCCAACCGGTCCAGGCGCTCGGGAATCGGCGAATCCATTTCCTGGTCTATCATGATCATTTCCTCCTGCATATTGCTTCGTACCCAAGGCGGGCCGCCCCAGGTCCGCCGCACAGGATTCAAGATAGCTCGGGAAAATTACGCGGCGTTGACGGAAGTGTGAATTGTTTGCGCCGGCGTGCGCTGCAGCACCCGTGCGCAGCGGTCAAACAGATTCCGGGCGGCCGAGCGCGTCAGCGCCGCTGCAGCGGCAGTACCCGCGCCAGTTGTGACGATTCCACCGCAGCGGTTTCCTGCAGCAATTCCACTTCCGGCGCTTCGCTTTCGCGCCAGTGCACCAGTTCCATGCGTCCGTCCGCGTGTTCGACGATGGCGGTGCAACTGTCGACCCAGTCGCCGCAGTTGATGTAGGTGATGCCGCCGATGGACTTGATGGCCGCGCTGTGAATATGGCCGCAGACGACCCCGTCCAATCCCATCTGGCGCACGTGGTGCGCCACCGATTCCTCGAAGCCGTATATGAACTCTAGCGCTCCCTTGAGCCTGCGCTTGGCATAGCCCGCCAGCGACCAATAGCCGCTCAGATGCAATTTCCTCCTGATCCAGGACAGGAGTCCGTTGAGGCGCAGCAGCAGGCCGTAGGCGAAGTCGCCCGACAGCGCCACCCAGCGGTGATAGCGCGTGACCTGATCGAATTCGTCGCCGTGCATCAGCAGATAGCGCCGGCCGTCGGCCGCAGCATGGACCGCCTCTTTCAGCACGCGGATATCGCCGAACTCGCTGCCGGCATATTCGCGCAGGGCCTCGTCGTGATTGCCCGGCACCAGCACCACCTTTACCTCGTGGCGCGCGCGCTTCAACATCTTTTGCACGAAGGTGTTGTGCGGCGCCGGCCAGTAGATGCCGCGCCGCAGCGACCAGAAATCGACGATGTCGCCGAGCAGATACACATATTCGGCGTCGTAGGTGCGCAGAAAGTCGAGCAGGCGTTCGGCCTGGCAGGCGCGGGTGCCGAGATGGATGTCGGAGAGAAAAATCGACCGTACCCGGTGCATGGCTAGGGGGCTGGCTTGCGCCCGATGAAAAGATAATAGGGCACCCGCAGTCCGGGCAGGTAAGGCACGCCGGCACGGCGTTCCTCGCAGCAAACCGGTTCGGTATGCTCTAGCAGATAAGGCAGATGCCCGGGATCGAGGTGCACGCCGTCGTGCCTGAACCAGCGCCGCCAGAAACTGCGCGCGCGGCCGGCGTGGTGCGGCGCGGCGTAGAAATCGACCGCTCCCAGCAAGCCGCCCGGGCGCAGCATGGCGAGCGCGTTGTCGACGGCGGCGCGCCAGTCCGGAATCATGGTAAGCGCGTAGGAGAAGTAGACGCAGTCGACAGGCTGCGCCGGGCGGTAGCTGGTGGCGTCGGCCTCGACCGTAACGGCCACGCCGGGCCAGCGCGCGCAGCGTCAGCGCGCCTGCATGACAGCAGCGTGAACGCGTGGCGGCGCGCAATCCGGCGACCGGCATTTCGCGCACAAGCGGCTAACTGTGCTCGATCTCGGCTATCGCCTTGCGGCAAAGCGCGACGATGCGCCGGTAGGCGGTCTCGCGCTTCCTGCGCGAGGCGTACTGCGGGATTTCCTCGACTTTCCTGATGGTCTTCTTGCATGCGAGCAGCAAATGCTTCGCGCCCGCGATGAGTTTGGGATTTCTGCGTATGGCGGAAATGTCCTTGCGCGAAAGGATCCGCAATACCTTGTGCTGCGCGCCGGTGACCCTGATCTCTTTCATGCCCCCTCCGTTTGCCTGACCATCCGCCGCCATCGCGCTGCGTCGCAGCATCGCGCCGAGCGACATCTGCAGCATCCTGCGAACGGCGCGAATTCCTTACGAGGGCTGCAATGCGCGACGCGCGCACAATTGTCCACAGATTCTGTGGATATAACTGTGCACATCTTCGCTGCAGGCACGCAAGCCGGCGACGCGCAAGCGTTTTTTGCTCCTGCTCAAAGAATGATCTGACACGAAGTTTGTTACGGGAAGATGACGGCGCTCGATCCCGACCGGCGCCGCTGCCGTTTCCGCACTCGCGCCTTGGCGGCGGCGCGCAGATCCGTCGCACTTCGGCCGATAGTGCCCAAAAAAAAGCCGCAGCCGAAGCCGCGGCGTAATTCCGCCCTCCCAAGGAGGAGAGGAAAGAAGGGCGGTGATCGTTGGCGCTCAAACCGCCATTCTTCTTGGAATCCAGGTGAAATTGCAGGTTCTGAACACTCTCATGCGGCCTGCGCCAGAAAGTGCTGCGCGTAACGCGCATTGACGTTGGCCAGCGGCAGCAGGATGAGCAAATCGGCGACGTTGAAGTCCGGGTCCCACGCCGGTTCCCCGCAAATCCAGGCGCCGACGTTGAGGTATCCTTTTACCAGCGGCGGGAGGTCCGCTTGGCGCGATGCGTCGAGGCGCTCGAGCGGCAGCGGGCAGCGCGGAAACGCGCGGTATTCGAGCGGGCACAAATGCCGCTCCTTGATGCGCCGGTAAATCGATGCCGCGGCATGGCCGCCGTCGCCCATGCTCAGACTGGCGCAGCCGATCATGTGCTCGTAATGGTTCTCCATCATGTAACGCGCCAGTCCCGCCCACAGCAGCAAAATCGTGCCGCCGGAACGGTAGTCCGAGCGAATGCAGGAACGCCCGACTTCCACGAGATTGTGGCGCAGGTGCGCAAGGCGCGCCAGATCGAACTCCTGCTCCGAGTAATAGCTGCCGATGCGATCGGCGTTGCGCGGCGGCAGAATGCGGTAGGTTCCCACCACTTCGTTCGTCTCGGCATCGCGCACCAGCAGGTGCTCGCAGTGCGCATCGAATCGATCGTGATCGACGCCGGGGCGGCCGGTCTCGATGTGCGCCCCCATTTCCCCGGCAAATACCGCATAACGCAGGCGCTGCGCCTCGACGATTTCATTTTCGTTACGCGCCAAGCCCACACTCAAGCTGCGCCGCGGCTTGCTCACACCTTGCAGTTCACGGTTTAGCATCGCTTCCCCCATAGGTGATGAATGCGGAAGCCAATTTAGGAGTGCGGCATTACGCCGGCGTGACCGCAAAGTTAAGTTTTCCTTACCATCAGGCCCGCGCCGCGGCTGGCATGGTCGCGCCTTGGAATCAGGCCGATTCCGCGCAAGGCGCAGGCTCGCTCTCGATTCCGAGCGCGCGCGCAATGACCGTCTGCGCCCGTATTGCGATTTCAGCGCGCGTATGGCCGCCGCCGGACCACGCCGCGAGAAAGTGCAACTCGAGCACGATCCCGGGCAGCTTCACCAGCGCGATTATCGAGTCGAGCAAAGTGGCGTCGCCGACCCAGGCCGGCGCCTCGGTGCGCGCGCCCTGAGGGTCGACGTAGCGCAGCGCCAGCGGGCGCACCGACGCAGCGGTGTCCACCGCCGATTGCAGCAGCGCGGGGCGGAACGGCATGAGTCCGGCCCCCAGGGTGGTCGTTCCCTCCGGGTAGACCACCACCGGCCGCGCTCCCCGATCGAGCGCATGCGCAATTTCACGGTTCGCGCGGCGTGCGCCGCGCGCGCTGCCGCGATCGACGAATATGGTTCCGGTCCGCTCGCATATCGTTCCGACGAAAGGCCAGCCGCGTACTTCAGCCTTGGCAACAAAGGTCGCGGGGAACACCGCACTGATGGCGAAGATGTCGAGCCAGGAAACATGGTTCGCTACCAGCAGGCATTTCGCCGGCAGCGCGCTCGGCTGGCCGTAGCAGCGCAGTTCGATGTTGAGGATATGCAGCAGGCGTCTCGACCAGTCTTGAATCATCGCGTGCTGCCGCTCGGGCGGGCAATGCGGATATACCAGCGCCGCGAGCCAGACGCCGCGCGCCAGATGCAGACCGAGGCGCAGCATGCGGACCGCGCGGACGACATGGCCGGTGCCGTGCTCCAGGCTTCGGTCGCCCGTTGCGTCAGGCGGCGAAGTGCCGGCCCGCGCGGCGCGCTCAAAGCGGCTGTCTTGCTCGACCATGGTCTGCTCCTGATGCATGCCGGATCGCGGCCGACACCGCGTTCGCCGGTCCGCCGCGGGAAGCCCAGGATAGCGCTGGAAAATGACAGTTCGTCGACGCCGGCGTGAATGCCCGGCGGGCACGATACGACCACGGACTTTCCTGTGCCGGTTTGACCTGCGACAAAAGGCGTAACATCGGACAGCGGCATCGTTGCGCGTGCAGGCACGGCGATGCGCCGCGCCTATTCGAGGAGAATCCGCATGAGCAGAGAAGTCGTGGTGGTGAGCGGTGTGCGCACCGCAATCGGCGATTACGGCGGCGCACTGAAGGATCTGGCGCCGACCGAACTCGCGGCCAGGGTCGCGCGCGAAGCGGTGGCGCGGGCCAAGATCGACCCGAATGAAGTCGGTCACGTGGTGTTCGGCAATGTCATTCATACCGAAGCCAAGGACATGTACCTGTCGCGCGTGGCCATGATCAACGCCGGCCTCGCCCACCACACCCCGGCGATGACGCTCAACCGCCTGTGCGGCAGCGGCATGCAGGCCATCGTCAGCGCG
>JAKAIH010000043.1 GCA_021825225.1 Pseudomonadota bacterium | reverse complement strand
GATCGCGTCCGGATCTCCCTTGAGGAAACGTTCGACCACGGGCCTGAACGCGGCATTGCCGCGCGCAAGCTCGATCATGGTGCGGTCCACCAGTTCCACCGCCGTGGGCCCGAGCCCGACGATGTGCTGCGGGGCTTGCATCGCCTGATGGAAGCTCGGGAAGTGGCATACGCCCAGGGTCTTGTGCCGCGGCAGCGGTGCGAGGTCGAGGTGGATGCGCCGCGTATAAGCGAGCGTGCCCTCGGAGCCGACCAGCAGGTGCGCGAGGTTGTGCGGCAGCGGCGCGCCCTCGGCGCCGGGCTGCACCATGTCGAGGTTGTAGCCCTGCACCCGGCGCAGCACCTTGGGCCAGCGCGCCTCGATCTCCGCCGCCTCGCGCCGGGCCACTGCATGCACCCGCGCGACCAGCTCGCGGTAGGCTGCGGGCGCGCCGGCGATCTGATCGCTGGCGCCGAAATGGAATGCGGAGCCGTCCGCGAGCAGCGCGTCGATGCCGCGCACGTTGTGCACCATGTTGCCGTAGCGTATCGAGCGCGAGCCGCAGGAGTTGTTTCCGGCCATGCCGCCCAGCGTCGCCTGCGCGCTGGTGGATACGTCCACCGGGAACCACAGGCCGTGCGGCCGCAAGTAGGCGTTCAACTGATCCAGCACCAGGCCCGGCTGCACCACCGCCGTGCGCGCGTCTTTATCGAAGGCGATGACCTGATGCAGGAACTTCGAATTGTCTATTACCAGCGCGGCACCCACCGTCTGGCCGCATTGCGAGGTACCGCCGCCGCGCGGCAGGATAGGCACAGCCAGCTCGGCAGCGATCTGGATGGCGATGCGCGCGTCCTCCTCGGTCTGCGGCACCACGACCCCTACCGGCTCGATCTGGTAGATCGACGCATCGGTGGAGTAGCGGCCGCGGCTCGCGGCATCGAACAGCACCTCGCCTTTGATCTCGCGCCGCAGCCGCGCCGCGAGCGCGTCGTCACCCGTGCGCGGGTGCGGCATGACGGTAGCGGGTTGTTTCGATGCCGGTTCCATGGGAGTCTGTGCGCGAATAAACTGCGCGCTCTAAGCGACCGCGCTTTCTGCCTGACGCATGGCGTCGAGCAGTGCTTGCGGCCCCTGCGCGCCGGACACCGCGAGTTTGCCGTTGAAAATGAAGAAGGGCACGCCTTGCACGCCGATGGCACGCGCGCGCTGGTCTTCCTGCTCCACCGTCTGCCGCGATTGCGGGTCGGCCAGGCATTGCCGCGCCTGCGCCGGGTCCATACCAGCCGCGGCGGCGATGGCAACCAGGTTTTCCGCCGCTGTCAGATCGATGCCGTCGAGAAAATAGGCGCGCAGGAATGCTTCCTTGACCCTGCCCTGCAAGCCTTCGACGCGCGATTCCCCGGCGCCGGCGAGCGCGATCAGGCTGTGCGCGGCGACCGTGTTGGGTTGGCGCACGATCTTGTCGAATGCAAATGCGATGCCGTATTCGGCGCCGACCGCAGTCACGCGTGCGTAGACGTCGTTCGCCCGCTGCGCGCCAAATTTCTGCAGCACGTACTCCCGCCGGCTCATGCCTTCGGGCGGCAACTGCGGATTGAGTTGAAACGGCCGCCAGCCAATGTGCGGCCTATCCGCGCCGGGATATTGCTGTGCGTAAAGCGCGAGCGCTGCCTCGATCTGGCGCTTGCCGACGTAGCACCACGGACATACCACGTCGGAAATGATGTCGATGTTCAAAACGCTCTCCTTGCGCGTTACGCCAGCCCTGCCGGTGCGAAGTCATGAGCTGCCCCGGCGATGCCGAATCGGCCTCGTGCCCTGCGCGCTACCTTACTACAATAGTCAAGCGGCTTGCTGGCCCAGCGCTTCGAGCACTACCAGCATTTTGTTTTCGAGGTGTTTGCGCAGCAGCGCCGGCAACAGCACGTTGTCGCGCCGGGCCAGCGCGTCGAGAATTTTCTCGTGTTCCTCCACCGCATGATCCCAGCGCTCGCGCGAGAAATTGGCCATGTAGCGCGCGCGCCGCACATGGCTATTCAAGGCACGGTAGGTGTTGGACAGCGTGACATTGCCGGTGCACTCGACCAGGCGCAGATGGATTTCCTGGTTGCAGCGGAAATACTGCGCGAGTTCCCCGCGAGCGTGGTGGACCAGCATCTGGTAGTGCAGCGCCCGAATCTCGGCGATGTCGGCCTCGCTCGCATTGGCGCAGGCGAGTTCGCCGGCGAGCGCCTCGAGCGCGGCCAGCAGCACGAACATTTCACGCACCGTGGTGGCGGTGATGGGCGTGACGATCGCACCGCGATTTGGCAACAGTTCGACCAGTCCCTCCGAGGCCAGATATTTGATCGCCTCGCGCACCGGGGTACGCGAGGTGCGCAGGCGCTCGCACAGCACGCGCTCGTTGAGTTTTACGCCTGGTGCCAGTTCGCCCTGGACGATCAGGTCGCGTAGCCGCTCAAGCACTTCTGCCGCCAGAAGGCGCGGCTCGATAGCAGTGGCGGAGCCAATGCCAATGGGGGAATTTTGAATATCCTGGTTCATGTCGAGGTCATTTTTGTATGCATAATACATTTTATTGGACGTCGTGGCAATTATATTATTTGCAATAAAACAATGTATTACATAGACAGTTGACGGCTAATGCTGAATCATGATTCAATTGCATACAAAATAGCTAGCTGGCAACAATACTGCAGTCCATTTTATCCGCCCACAAGGAATACTCTCATGGCTTTCAACAGTGGTCGCCATTTTCTGCAAATCCCCGGACCGACCAATGTCCCCGACCGCGTACTGCGCGCTATCGACTATCCCACCATGGATCACCGCGGGCCGAAGTTCGCTCAGCTCGGCCTGGAGATCATCGAGGGCCTCCAGCACGTATTTCAGACACGGCAGCCGGTAGTAATCTACCCCGCCTCGGGCACCGGCGCCTGGGAAGCGGCGCTGGTGAACAGCCTGTCCCCGGGCGACAAGGTGCTCATGGTCGAAACCGGGCATTTTGCCAGCCTGTGGCAGAAAATGGCAGGCAAGCTCGGCCTGCAGGTGGAACTGATAGCCACCGACTGGCGCCGCGGCGCCGATCCGGCGGCGGTCGAAGCCAGACTGAAGGAAGACAAGGCGCACGCGATCAAGGCGGTGTGCGTGGTGCAGAACGAGACTTCCACCGGCGTCACCAGCCGCATCGCGCTGGTGCGCAAGGCGATCGACGCCGCGGCGCATCCGGCGCTGTTCATGGTCGATACCATCTCCTCGCTCGCGTCGATCGACTACCGCCACGACGAATGGGGCGTGGACGTGACCGTGGCCGGGTCGCAAAAGGGACTGATGCTGCCGCCTGGCCTGTCCTTCAACGCGGTGAGCGAAAAGGCGCGCAAAGCGGCGCAGTCCTCCAAGCTGCCCAAGTCCTACTGGGGCTGGGAGGAGATCATCGCCGCCAACAAGACCGGATACTTTCCCTATACGCCTGCGACCAATCTGCTCTATGGCCTGCGCGAGGCGATCGCGATGCTGCGCGAAGAAGGCCTGCCGCAGGTGTTCGCGCGCCACGCGCGCCATGCCGAGGCGACGCGGCGCGCGGTGCGCGCCTGGGGCCTGGAGATTCTCTGCGCCAACGCCGAGGAATACAGCAATACCCTCACCGCGGTGATGATGCCTGCCGGCCACGACGCCGACTCACTGAGGAAAACCATACTCGAAGCCTACGACATGTCGCTGGGCACCGGCCTGGGACGGCTCGCGGGCAAAGTGTTCCGCATCGGCCACCTCGGCGACTTCAACGACCTCACGCTGATGGGCACGCTCGCCGGCGTCGAAATGGGACTGGCGCTTGCGCATGCTCCGCACAAACAGGGCGGTGCAGCCGCGGCGATGGCCTATCTCACCGAAGCCGCCGCCGGCCGCAGCTCCGTCGCCAAGCTCAAATCAGCATGAAGCGACAATAAGGGCGGCTCCGCCAAAGCCCATGAAGCAATCGGAGCTACCTCTGATTTGGGGGATTTACAGGGGGACCGGGTGGGAAGAAAAGGGCGTTTCCCCTTTTCTGGGTTCCCTTGTTCAGACCACCCTGGAATTTCGGGATTTCCCATAGCGCAAATTTATTTTCAACCGGAGGACACCATCATGATGCGACGTATGCGTAAGTTATCGATTAGAACTTCCCTGCTGCCGATGTGTGCTGCGGCGCTCACCTGCTCCCTGATCGCTCCCGCTCAGGCCGCTTGGGAGCCCACCAAGGCCGTCGAAGTCATCGTTCCCGCAGGCGCTGGCGGCGCCTCCGACCAGATGGCCCGCCTGATTCAGAGCATCGTGTTGAAGCACAAGCTGATGAAGCAGCCGATGATCATCCAGATCAAGGCCGGGGCCAGCGGCGCCGAGGGCGCGATGGATGTGCAGGAGTCAAAAGGGGACGCGCACAAGATTCTGGTCGCGTTTTCCCTGATCTATACATTGCCGATCTCGACCGGCCTGCCGCTCAATTGGCGCATTATGAATCCGCTGGCGATGATCGCGCAGGACGAATTCCTGCTGTGGAACAATGCGGGGTCGCCCTACAAGACTGCCAAGGAGTTTCTCGATGCAGTGAAAGCGGCGCCTGCCGGCAAATTCAAGATGGGCGGCACTGGCTCCAAGCGCGAGGATCAACTGATCAATTTCGCCCTGAACAAGGTGTACGGAGCGAATTTCACCTATATTCCCTACAAGAGCGGCGGCGAAGCGGCGACCCAGCTCGTCGGCAATCATATCGATGCGAACGTGAACAATCCCAGCGAAAACATCGCCCAGTGGCGCGCCGGCCAGGTGCGCGCATTGTGCGTGTTCTCCGAGCAGCGCATGGCCTACAAGACGAAGGTGACCAAGGACCAGTCCTGGGCCGACATCCCGACCTGCAAGGAATCCGGCATCGATGTGCAGTACCAGATGCTGCGCGCCTTCTTCCTGCCGCCTGGCACGACCAGCGATCAGGCAGCCTACTATGTCGACTTGCTGAGGAAAGTCGTGGCCACGCCCGAGTGGAAGGAATACACCGAGCGTAACGCGCTCAAACAGACCTTTGTGACCGGGCAAGACTTCGTCAAGTTCCTGGAGAAGGACGATGCCTATCATCACATGCTGATGAAGGAAGCGGGCTTCGCCAAGTCCAAGTAAACACCCGCTGGCAACGCGGGCCCGGGCGCTCTGGCCGGGTTCGCGCTGCCGGTGGTTCGATAGACGGAGTCGGACCATGGAACAGCAACAAAAGCAACAGGACCCGCATCAAGGGGGAGTGTCGGAACGCGCGGTCGGCGCGTTCACGGCCATTTTCATTTTTTTTGTCGGCGTGGTAATGATCGTCGACAACTACAAGCTCGGGGCGGGTTGGTCCAAGGACGGCCCGGAATCCGGATACTTTCCGCTTCGCGTCGGCGCCATCCTCTGTATCGCATGCGTCGTCGTTCTGCTGCAAACGCTTTACGCAAAGAACCGCAGTACCAAGACCTTCGTCACCTGGGAGCGGCTGAAACTGGTGCTGAAAGTACTCCTGCCCACCATCGCATATGTGCTCGCGATCCAATTGATCGGCATTTATGTCGCCTCCGCGCTGTTCATCGGCGCATTCATGCGCGCCATGGACAAGTCCAGCTGGCTCAAAGTCCTGACGATCAGCATCGGCGTAAGCCTGGCGCTATTCTGGATGTTCGAAGTGCAGTTCATGGTGCCCCTGCCCAAGGGACCCCTGGAAGCCCTGTTCGGCTACTGAACCGCTTCGCTTAATCGGACGCACTACACTCAAAGGAACGTCAAGTGGAAGATCTCGGCTCGCTGTTCCACGGATTTGCGGTCGCGCTGACCTGGTACAACATCGGCATGATGGCAGTCGGCATCATATTGGGGATTATCGTCGGCGTACTGCCCGGCCTGGGCGGGCCGAACGGGGTGGCGATTCTGCTGCCGCTCACGTTCACCATGTCCCCCACTTCGGCGATCATCATGCTCTCCTGCCTCTATTGGGGAACGCTGTTCGCCGGAGCCATCACCTCGATACTGTTCAATATTCCCGGCGAAACCCATTCGGTAGCCACAACGTTCGACGGCTACCCACTGGCGCACCAGGGACGCGCGGGCGAGGCGCTCACCTCGGCCTTCACCGGGTCCTTCATCGGCGCTTTCGTCGGGGTGTTGCTGATCACCTTTCTCGCGCCGCTGGTGGCGAAATTCGCGCTGGAATTCGGACCGCCCGAATTCTTCGCCGTCTATCTGCTCACGTTCTCCAGCTTCATCGGCACCGGCAAGGATCCATTCAAGACCATCATTGCCATGATGCTCGGTTTCGGTCTGGCCGCGATCGGCATGGATGCCGTCAGCGGCGAACTGCGCATGACCTTCGGCTGGTCGGAATTGCTGCGGGGTGTCGCCTTCCTGATCGTGGTCATCGGCCTGTTCGGTCTCGGCGAAATTCTGGTCAGCATGGAAGAAGGCCTCGCATTCGAGGGCAAGAGCGCCAAGATCAACATGAAGGTGGTGCTGCAGACCTGGAAGAAACTGCCCAAGTACTGGCTCACGCTGATCCGCAGTTCGATCATCGGTTGCTGGATGGGAATCACCCCGGGCGGCGCCACTGCCGCCTCCTTCATGGGTTACGGTGTGGCCAAGCGCTTTTCCAAGAACGGCGACAAATTCGGCACCGGGGAGCTCGAAGGCGTGATCGCGCCGGAGACCGCCGCACATGCGGCCGGGACCGCGGCGCTGCTGCCGATGCTGGCGCTGGGCATACCCGGCTCGGCCACCGCCGCCGTGCTCCTCGGCGGACTGATGATCTGGGGCCTGCAGCCCGGGCCGCTGCTGTTCGTCGAGCAAAAGGATTTCGTCTGGGGGCTGATCGCCAGCATGTACCTGTCCAACATCGCCGGGCTGATCATCGTGCTGTCCACGGTCCCGCTGTTCGCGGCGATCCTGCGCATTCCGTTTTCCATCATTGCGCCGATCATCATCGTGGTGTGCGCCATCGGTGCCTACACTGTGCACAGCGCCATGCTCGACATCTGGTTCATGGTGGCATTCGGCATCGTCGGCTATTTCCTGAAGAAACTGGATTATCCGCTGGCGCCGCTGGTACTGTCGGTAGTGCTGGGCCGGCGCACGGAAACTTCGTTTCGCCAGGCCATGCTGGGCTCGAAGGGCGCGCTGGACGTTTTCTGGTCGAATGCGCTGGTTGGCACCATCACCACACTGGCGCTGATCATGCTGTTCTGGCCCGTCGTTTCGTTTGCATGGAGCAAGCTCGGACAAATGCGGGCGCATGCGATAGCCGCGAAGCGGGCCTAGCTCCGGCGGGGGGCTGGCCGCGGCCGGGCGCATTGCCGCCGGCGCGACGCTGGTGGACCCGAGGCCGCTTAGCGAGGCTGGGCGCGACGAGGGCTGTGCCGGTTTCGATACCGAACACTGTCGCATCGGCTTCAACGCCTTTCTCGCCAGGAGCAAACCCGAATTCAAGGGGGAGGCGATTGAGGCCCGGCCTGCGCTTGCCGCACAATCGGTGCGCCGCAGGTCGAAGCTGCAGCGCGGCAGCATGGATGTTGCAGCGCAACGCCGTCACGTTTTGTTTGTAAGGCCGCGCGCAGCAGCCTAGAATACCAGCGGGGCTCGCGCCGCGGCTACAATATCCGGCAAACCCGGTAGGGTGCGAAGTTCAAACCTCAAAAGCCATTTTGACCACTCTGGAGGAGTCATCAATGAAGAAGTTCCAATGGAAAAGCACGCTGGTCGCACTCGCCGCCGTAGCGCTCTGCGGCTCCGCAGCCGCCGCCCCGATCACGCTGCGCGCCTCGCATCAGTTCCCCGGCGGCAAGGGCGATGTGCGCGACGACATGGTGCAGATGATTGCGCGCGAAGCCAAGGCCGCGAATGTCGATCTCGCGATCCAGGTGTATCCGGGTGCATCGCTGTTCAAGCCGGAGCAGCAGTGGAACGCGATGGTAAACGGCCAGCTCGACATGACGCTGTTCCCGCTCGATTACGCCAGCGGCCAGGTGCGCGCGTTCAGCGCCACGCTGATGCCCGGCCTGGTACGCAATTATGCGCGCGCCAAACGCCTCAACGATTCGCAGTTCATGAAGGACATCCGCGCGAAAATCGAACAGGCCGGAGTCATCGTCCTGTCGGACGCCTGGTTCGGCGGCGGCATGGCTTCCAAGCGCGGCTGCATCCTGCAGCCCGCGGACGTCAAAGGGCTGAAATTCCGCGCCGCAGGCCCGACTTTCGCGCAGATGTGGCAGGCGGCCGGCGCCTCGATCGTGTCGGTGCCGTCGAACGAAATCTACAACGCATTCCAGACCGGCGTGGCCGAGGCTACCGACACCAGCATGGGCAGCTTCCTCTCGTTCCGCCTGTACGAGCAGGCGAAATGCCTCACGGTTCCCGGCAACAACGCGCTGTGGTTCATGTACGAACCGGTGCTGATGTCGAAAAAGTCCTTCAACAAGCTCAACAAGAAACAACAGGACGTATTGATCGCGGCCGGCAAGAAGGCACAGAAGTATTATGAAGACAAGGCCGAGTCGGTCGACGCGGCGACGATCAAGGCGTACAAGGATCACGGCGTCGAGATCAAGAGCCTCTCCGACCAGGAGTTCGACCAGTGGATCGAAGTGGCGAAGAAGAGCTCCTACGCCGAGTTCGCCAAAGACGTCCCCGACGGCAAGAAGCTGATCGACGAGGCGATGAGCGTCAAGTAATCCGCACCGTGCCGATTGCGGCGGGCGGCCTGCACCGCCCGCCGCCTCTCCCCGCAATTCTTGATGAACGGCCCCGCGCCGACCAACCATGAATAAATTCGCCTACGGCGTAAGGCTGATCTCGCAACTCTGCGGCTATTTCGCGGCGGCGCTGATCGCCGTTGCGGTCGTCATCGTCTGCCAGATGGTGTTCGTCCGTTACGTGCTGAACGAGAACACCATCTGGCAGACCGATTTCGTCACCTACAGCCTGGTCGCCGCAACCTTCGTCGGCAGTCCGTTCGTGCTGCTGACCCGCGGTCACGTCAACGTCGACGTGCTGCCGCAATACCTGGGCAAGCGCCCGCGCTTCTGGCTCGCGCTCGCTGCGACGCTGATGGCGATGGCATTTAGCATCGTAATGTTCGTGCTCGCCTGGAATTACTGGCTGGAAGCGTGGCACCAGCACTGGCTGTCGAATACCATGTGGCGCGTGCGCCTGTGGATACCCTACGCTTCGCTGCCGTTCGGGATGGGCATCCTCACGCTGCAATACGCGGTCGACCTGTACAACCTGGTCACCGGGCGCGAGCCGCCGTTCGGCATCACCGTCGAGCGCCTGTCATGAGCCCGGGCGAACAAGGTGCGATCGTCCTCGTCGTCACCCTGCTGATCCTGCTCTCGGGCGCACCGGTCGCTTTCGGCCTGGGCGCGCTCTCGATCGCGTTCATTGCCATCTTCCAGGGCTTCGACGCGCTGCACGTGGTGGCAGAGACATTTTTCGCCGGGCTGAACGACTTCACCCTGGTGTCGATACCGATGTTCGTGATGATGGGGGCAGCGATCGGCTCCTCCCCCGCGGGCAAAGACCTGTACGAAGCGCTCGATCGCTGGCTCTACCGCCTGCCCGGCGGCCTCGCGATTTCCAATCTCGGCGCCTGCGCCATATTCGCCGCGCTGACCGGCTCCTCGCCCGCCTGCTGCGCCGCGATCGGGAAAATGGGCATCCCGGAGATGCGCCGGCGCGGCTATCCCGACGACGTCGCGACCGGCTCGATCTGCGCCGGCGGCACGCTCGGCATCCTGATTCCGCCCTCGATCACGTTCATCCTCTACGGCATCGCCACCGAGACTTCGATCGGACGCCTGTTTCTCGCCGGCGTATTGCCTGGATTGATGCTCACCGGCCTGTTCATCCTGTGGACCCTGTTCATCATCTGGAAGAAAGGATTCCGCTCGCACGCGATCGATTTCCGCTACAGCTGGAAAGAGAAATTCCAGTCGATCCCGAAGATCGCACCGTTCCTGGTGATTATCGCCGGGGTGATGTACGTGCTCTACGGCGGCGTTGCGACGCCGTCGGAGGCGGCCGGCGTCGGCGCGGCGATGTGCGTGCTGATGGCGCTGGTCATTTACCGCATGTGGCGGCCGAAGGCGTGGTGGGCGATCCTGCGCGACACCACGCGCGAATCGGTGATGATCCTGACGATCATCGCCGCGGCCGTGCTGTTCGGCTACATGCTGACCTCGCTTTATCTGACCCAGACGCTGGCGCAGGCGATTGCCGACATGCACGTCAACCGCTGGGTGCTGATGGCGATGATCAACGTGTTCCTGCTGGTATGCGGCTTTTTCATCCCGCCGGCGGCGGTGATCCTGATGACCAGCCCGATCCTGTATCCGATCATCAAGTCGGCCGGCTTCGATCCGATCTGGTTCGGCGTGATCCTCACCATCAATATGGAGATCGGCCTGATCCATCCGCCGGTGGGCCTGAATCTCTACATCGTCAGCTCGATCGCACCGGACGTGCCGGTCACGCGCATCATGTGGGGTACGATCCCTTATGTGCTGTGCATGATGCTGGCCATCGTGATCCTGTGCATTTTCCCGGAGATCGCGACCTGGCTGCCGAACCACATGATGGGCGGCGTCCACTGAAAACACCGGGCCAGGCGCGTGGCGCCGGCCCGAACCGCCCAAG
>JAKAIH010000042.1 GCA_021825225.1 Pseudomonadota bacterium | reverse complement strand
GCCAACAGCACCCATTTTGGGCGGCGGATGGAGAATTCGACCAGTGAGAATTTCATCATGACCCCCTCGCTTGGATAGTTATTACATTCAGTGATGTTCCGGCACGGTTCGGCGCATGCTCAACATACGACTACCCTGTCCGCCCGCTCGCCGGTCGCGGCCGAAGTGCTGCGCCAGATAGGCGGCACGCCTCCAGCACTTCGGCCGTAACCGGCGCGGTGGCGCCGTAATCGAGGTAGACGGGGCTGTTCATGGCCGCTGGCCAAGCGCGGGCTGGGCCCGGCCGGAAAACATATAGCTCAATGGACGCGGACCCTCTGCATACTCTGATTTCAGTTCCGCGAATTCAAAGCCTGCAGTGCGGATGAGTTGATCCATTTTTCGGTTCAGGTTGCATCCTCCGGTCAGCTTGCTCCATAGCGGGTTGAACCGCTGCTGCCAGGCTTGCACGCGAATTTCCGGGGCGAGACCGTGTTCGACAAACAGCAGCGTTCCGTCGGGCTTGATCACCCTCCTGAGTTCTTGCAATGCTTTCACCGGATCGGCAATGGAGCACAGGGTCCAGGTCATTACAACGGTATCGACCGAACTGTCGTCCAGGGGAATTTCTTCGCTTGCATGCGCAATGAAATCGATTGGAAAGGCTACGGCACGCGCTTTTTTCCCGGCCATCGCAAGCAATTGTTCGGAAGGATCGAGACCATAGAGATGTTCGACGCCGTCGTCATAGAAAGGCAGGTTGAGTCCTGAGCCGATGCCGATTTCAAGCACCGTACCGCAGGCTTTCGGCACGATAAGAGAACGGTAGCGCGCCGCCGACCGGTTTCGCATGGCGACATCGACCAGCCGCGGCAGTATCCATCTGTCGTAAAAACCCATAGCTCAAGCATCCATCCGCATTGCGCAATCCGAAGCGTACGCCCGAGCGTCGCTCACCGCGCCCGCCGCGATCGCGACCGCAGCTACGATGCGCCTGCGTTCCGGTCGAATGCGTGGCGTTTCCCTGCGTCGCGACCGCCGCCTCAAAACACGATCACCTTTTCCGCCCACTGCGTCCAGGAGGTCAACTCGGCCAGCGTGCTTCTGCGCGTTCCGTCTATGAGTTCCGCGTCCGCGAGCGCGCGCGCATCCATGCAGGTGCCGCACACGCCCACTTCGCCTTTGTTGCGCACCACGCGGCCGAGCATGATCTCAATATTGTAGAAACCCTCGGCGACCTTTTGCCCGCGTTTGGCGCAGGACGCGGCGTCGCCGATCAGGAACAGCTTCACTTCCTCGCCTTCGGCTTTCGACAGGGATCCGGCAAGGCGCAAGCCGTTATAGCTGCGCTCGCTGCCATAGGGGGCGTCATTCAGGATGAACAGGGTTTTCATGCTGGAGTCTTCCTTTCTTTGTTACGAATTCGTTTCGCGCGCGACCGTGAACCTTTCGCGGTTCCATTGCTCCATGCCGCCGCGCAGGATGCTGACGTCGCTAAAGCCGGCTTGCCTGAGCTGAAGCGCGGCCGCCTGCGAGCGCTTGTGGGTGCGGCAGACGAGCGTCAGCGCTTGCTGCTTCGACGGCCCGAGTTCCGCGAGGCGCGCGGTCAATTCCTCCAGCGGAATGTTGCGCGCGCCCGGGATGTGGCCGAGCGGGCCGACGAAATCGCCCGCTGTGCGGACATCGAGCAGCAATGGTCCGTCGCGTTGTTCGAGCCTGCCTTTGAGGCTGCCGGCCTCGATCCAGCGAATGCCGGACTGGCGATACTGGCGTACCAAGCGCGGCAGGAAAGCAACGAACGCGAGCAGCGCCAGCGCGAACAGAGCGTTGCGAATCGCTCCTTGCCCGCCGACGAGGGCTTCACGCCCGGCATGGCCGAGCCAGGCATAGGCGAGCGCGCCGGGAAACATGCAGACGAAAGACGCCGCCGCGTACGCGGTCAGCGGAATGCGCGTCAGGCCGAGCGCGTAATTGACCAGGTTGAACGGAAACAGCGGCACCAGGCGCACGAACGCGACGAAGCGCCAGCCTTCGGCTTCCACGCCCGCGATCAGCTGCTTCAGCCTGCCCCCGGCCTTGCGTGCGACCCAGTCCGCGGCGAGGTAACGCGCAATGACGAAGGCGAGCGTTGCGCCTGCCGTGGCGCCGCTGAGGCTGTACAGCGCTCCCGGCACGGCGCCGAACAACGCGCCTGCCGCGAGCGTGAGCACCGCCCCGGGCAGGAACAGCACCGTCGCCACGGCATAGAAGAGCATGAACGCCAGCGGCGCCCAGGCGCCCGCTGCGGCGAGCCAGCGCGAGAGCGCGCCCGCGTCGAGCATCTCGCGGTTGGCGTAGCCGAGAAGCAGGCCCGCGGCCAGCACCAGGGCGAGCCCCAGGCGGGCTGCATTACCTGGCTTCATCGGTCGATCCCGTCGTGCTCCCGATGGCATAGCCGCCGCCCGCTCCCGCGAACGGGAGCGCAAGCATGCCGGTGAGCTTGACCGCTGCGTCGCTGCCGGTGAGCCCTTTCACTCCGATCGCCATGCTCTCCTGCGGCAGGCGTGCGCGCGCGCGGTAGGTGCCGCACAGCCGGTCCCACCAGGGCAGGTTGAAGCCGAAGTTGCTGTTCGCCTCATCCCGTTCCATCGAATGGTGGATGCGATGCATCTCGGGAGTCACCAGCATGCGGCGCAGCCGGCGGTCGACCGGCTCCGGCAGCCGCAGATTGGCGTGGTTGAACATCGCCGTGGCGTTCAGCAGCACTTCGAACACCAGCACCGCGCCCGCCGGCGCCCCGAGCACCGCTATTGCCGCGAACTTGATCAGCATGGACAAAAGGATCTCGATCGGATGAAAGCGCGCGCCGGTGCTCACGTCGAAGTCCGCGTCGGCGTGATGCACCCGGTGCAGGCGCCACAGCAGCGGCACCGCGTGGAACATGACGTGCTGCAGATAAATGGCGAAGTCGAGCGCGATCAGCGCCAGCGCGAATGCCCACCAGAACGGCACCGCGAAAGCGTTCAGCAAGCCCCAGCCGCGCGCGGCGGCGAGCAGGGCGAAGCCGACCGCCGCCAGCGGAAACAGCAGGCGCAGGATCAGGCTGTTCAGCACCACCAGCGCGAGGTTGTGCAGCCAGCGCACGCGCCGCGGCAGCAGGCGCGCGCGCCGCGGCGAAAGCGCCTCCCACGCGGCCATCAGCGCGAATACGCCGAAAAACGCGCCCAGGCGCACCGCCGGCTCGTGGGCCAGCGCCCATTCGTTGAATGTCATAATCGCCCCACGTTCATTTAGACCTTGCCTGATCCCACCGGACAGGTATAATTCAACTACTCAACTGTTCGGTGGAATAGTAGGAGGCTGCGACCACGATGTCAACAGAAAACTTCAAACAGGACGTGCATGCCCAGCTAGCGCGCGTGGGGAAAGCGCTGTCGAACGGCAACCGGCTGGAGTTGCTCGACTTCGTCGCGCAGGGGCCGAGCAGCGTGGATGAGCTTGCCCGCATGGCACGGCTCTCGGTCGCGAACGCCTCCAAGCACCTGCAGGAACTACGCCGCGCCGGGCTGGTGCGGGCGCGCAAGGAGGGACTGCGCGTGTTCTACGAGGTAGCCGGGCCGGACGTGGTGGATTTGATCGCGGCACTGGGACAGGTCGCCCAGACGCGCCTCGCCGAAATGGCGCATTTGGTGCGTACCTACATCACGGCGCGGGACGAACTGGAGCCGATTCCCGCCGCCGAACTGCTGCAGCGCTCGAAGCAGGGGCTCGTGACCGTGCTCGACGTGCGCCCGGCCAAGGAGTTCGCTGCCGGGCATTTGCCGGGTGCGATCAATGTTGCAGTCGAAAACCTGGGCAAGCATCTGCGAAAATTACCCAAGGGACGCGAAGTCATCGCCTATTGCCGCGGCCCGTACTGCCTGCTGTCGGTTGATGCGGTAACCATGCTGCGCACCAAAGGCTACAAAGCGCGCCGGCTGGAGGACGGGTTCCCGGAATGGAAAGCGTCCGGACTGCCGGTCGAGGCCTGAACAATCCAGAGTAGGCCATGGCGATCAAGGGACTGAGATTTGTACTCTTGCTAAGCCTGGCTGCGACGGTCGGCTGGCTGCTGAGTGCGGCCTGTTTCGACGAAACGTCGCATGCAAGCGCCCCGTTTCCCAACGTCAGCCTTTGCATCCACCGGCCCGGACCATGATAGGCACAAGGTCCGCGATGAACCTGCCGCGGACGCCGCGCGCTGTCGGTGCATTCGAGCAGGACTCCCTGCCCAGCCGCTATGCGGCGGGCGTGCGCGCTCTGTCCATGCTGGCCTTCGGCTATGTCGCGTTCGCCTTCGTCAACGGACGCTTCCTGCATTGGTTCGAGCGCGCCGACGGGGAAGCGCCCTTGTGGCTGAGCCATTGGACCGAGTACGCCGTCATCCTGGTGTTCGGCGTATGGCGCGTGCTGGCCGAAAAGAATTCCTATACGCGCAAGCGGCTCACTTTCCTGGTCGGCGCGGTCGCCGTCTTCTGGTGGATCATTCCCGACTATTTGCGCTTGCCCGAGCCTTACATCGGCGCGCTGCCAAGGCAGCCTATATTTCCGCAGCTACACACCCCCGGCACGCTGACGTTTTTCGCGATCCTGCTGCTCGTGCTGCTATTCGGCCGCCGCGTGGTGTGCGGCTGGAACTGCCCCTGCGTCGGCATCCGCGAAACCGTCGGTTTCGCTTTCCGCGAAAGAACCCTGCGCAGCAGTACCGCCTGGCACTGGCGCTACACCAAATGGTTTTTCTTCGCGCTCTACATGATCGCGTTCGTGCTGATCATGTCTTCGGCAACGGCCTACGTGTCGCCGTTCTACGGCGGCTTCCTGGCGCTGGTCGGCCTCACCTATTTCGGCTCCTTCTTCATCGCGCCGCTGACCGGCAACCGCTTTTACTGCCGTTACCTCTGCCCTTACGGCGCCACGTTCGGCCTGCTCAACCACATCGGCTATTACGGCATCCGCATGGACCGGGATGCCTGCGTCGATTGCCGGCGCTGCGAACAGGCATGCGACATGGGCATTCCCGTATGGCAGCAAGGCAAGGATCACGGGCGCGTCACCGGCCTGGAAGACTGCATGGGTTGCGGGCGTTGCGTGCTGTCCTGCCCCACCGACGCGCTCGAATTCCGCGACGTGCGCAACGAGTTTCTACCCAGGCTGCGCATGAATGGCTCCTACCTCATGCGGCGCCCAGGCGCGCCGGAAATCGCAGCGCGTGTCGAGCCGCCACAGCGCGCCGCCTCGGAACGGCGCGCAGACTGGGGAGAAGACCGCCAGCCATTGAGCCTGAACGATGCCATGGCCCAGGCGCGGCGCTGCCTCGATTGCGGCGTGCCCGCCTGCCAGAATGCCTGCCCGCTGCATAACCGCATTCCGCAATGGCTGGAGGCTTTGGGCCGCGGCGAGGTCGAAGCCGCGGCGGCCATCAGCCACAGCACCAGCAACCTGCCGGAAATCTGCGGCACGGTATGCCCCAGCCATCGTCTGTGCCAAGGCGCATGCACTCTCAGCGCCAAGAACGGGCCGGTCATCATCGGCGCCTTGGAACGCTTCGTCAGCGAAGAGGCCTTTGGCAGGGGATGGAAACCACAGGGCCGCAAGGCTCCCGCAAGAGGCAAGACGGTCGCCGTCGTCGGCGCCGGTCCGGCGGGATTGGCCTGTGCGGACGAACTGAATAAGTCCGGTTTCGATGTGACCGTGTTCGATAAGCGCGACCAGATCGGCGGCCTGCTGAGCTACGGCGTTCCGTCGTTCAAGCTGGACAAGGCGACGATCCTGCGTCGCAGGAATCTTCTTGAACAGGCGGGCATACGCTTCGCGCTCGGCGTCGATGTCGATGCGGAGCGATTGCTGCGCCTGATCGAAGCCAACGACGCCGTATTCCTCGGTACCGGAGCCCAGCGGCCGCGTGCCACGGAGCTTTCGCGGCAAAAGCGCGCAGGGGTCGTCGACGGACTTGCCTATCTCTCCGCTCTCAATGCCGGCCAATTCCGCACATCCCGGACGGCTCAGGAAATGACCGGCAAGCGCGTCGTGGTCCTCGGCGGCGGCGATACCGCGATCGACTGTGCGCGTAGCGCCGTGCGCGAGGGCGCCGACGACGTTACCATCGCCTACCGGCGTGGCCCGGAGCAGATGCGCGCTTCGCCGAAAGAAATCGCCGCCGCCCGGGAAGAAGGCGTGAGCTTCGCCTTCCACAAGATACCTGAGGAATTCGTCGGCGAAGAAAAATTACAGGGCATCCGCTTCAGCAACGGAACCGGCGTGCGCGCAAATGTCCACGCCTGCGACTTCGCCATCGTCGCCTTCGGCCAGGAAGCGGAGGACAAGGACTGGCTCGAAGGCCTGAATATCGCGACCGACGATCGCGGTTATATCGTCGTGAATGAAAACGGCGGAACAACGCATCCCAAGGTCTTCGTGGGCGGAGACAACAGCCACGGACCGGACCTCGTGGTCACCGCCATCGCGGCAGGGCGACGCGCGAGCCTGAGTATCCAGACTGCGTTGCAATGATCGGGGTGCAGTCCGGCCCACGGCCGGTAGGTGCCCGAGCGCAGCCACCGCGACTCAATCCAGCCCGAAGCGCCGAATGAGCCAGCTCTTCATTAGCTGCGTCACGCCAAGATAGGCCAGCAGCATGGCGGCGAGCACCGGCCAGTAGCCCTGCGGCAGCGGCGTGAATCCCAGCGCCGCCGCGAACGTGGAATACGGCAGCCACATCCCGACCACACAGATCGACACGGTCGTGACCATGAGCGGAAGGCTGGCCTTGCTCTGGATAAACGGAATTTTGCCGGTGCGGATGACGTGCACGATCAGCGTTTGCGACAGCAGCGACTCGACGAACCAGCCGGTCTGGAACAACGCCGGCTTGTCCCAGGCGTCGAAGATGTAGAGCATGGTGAAGTAGGTCGCGTAATCGAATATCGAACTTAAGGGGCCGATATACAGCATGAAGCGGCCGATATTGCCGATGTCCCATTTCCGCGGCTTCGCCACATACTCCGCGTCGATATTGTCGGTGGCCACCGCCGTCTGCGAAAAATCGTAGAGCAGGTTGTTCAGCAATATCTGCACCGGCGCCATCGGCAGGAAAGGCAGGAAGGCGGAAGCCCCGATCACGCTGAACATGTTGCCGAAGTTGGAGCTGGCGCCCATCTTGATGTATTTCACGATATTGCCGAAGACCTTGCGCCCTTCGATGACGCCCTCCTCCAGCACCAGCAGGCTCTTTTCCAGCAATATGATGTCCGCCGATTCCTTGGCGATATCGACCGCGGTATCGACCGATATGCCCACATCGGCGGCCTTCAGCGCCGGCCCGTCGTTGATGCCGTCCCCGAGGAAGCCGACCACATGGCCGCGGCGATGCAGCGCCCGGATGACGCGCGCCTTCTGCTGCGGCGAGAGCTTGGCGAACACGGCAGCCTCCTCGGCGACAGCCGCGAGCGCTTCGTCGTCCATCGCTTCGATTTCGCTGCCGAGCACGACGTGCCCCACGTCCAGTCCGACGTGGCGGCAGACGTTGCGCGTAACGATTTCGTTGTCGCCGGTCAGCACTTTCACCTGCACGCCGTGGCGTTTGAGCACGTCGATGGCCGCTGCGGCGGATTCCTTCGGCGGGTCGAGAAACGCGATGTAGCCGCTCAGAACGAGGTCCGCCTCGTCGGCGACGCCGTAGGCCTCGGCGCGCGCCGGAACTTCCTTGTAGGCCACCGCGATGACCCGGAAGCCGTCTTCGTTGAGCTCGCGGATGACCGATTGCAGGTCCGCGACGTGCTCCGGCACGAGGGCGACCGTTTCGCCGTGGCGCTCGGCCTTGGTGCATACGCTGAATATTTCCTCGACCGCGCCCTTGCAGATCAGGATGTGCGTCTGGTGGTCCTTTTCCACCACGACCGACATGCGCCGGCGCTGAAAGTCGAACGGGATCTCGTCGAGCTTGGCAAAGTGCTCCGCCACATGCAGTTGCGCATCGACTTCAGCGTGCTGCAGGATCGCCACGTCGAGCAGATTCTTCAGCCCGGACTGGTAATAGCTGTTGAGGTAGGCGAGCTGCAGCACGTGCCCGCTCTCTTCGCCGAAGATGTCGACGTGCTTCTCCAGGATCACCTTGTCCTGGGTCAGCGTTCCGGTCTTGTCGGTGCACAGCACGTCCATCGCACCGAAGTTCTGGATCGAGCTCAGGCGCTTGACGATGACCTTCTTGCGCGACATCGCCAGGGCACCTTTCGCCAGATTGATGGTCACGATCATCGGCAGCATCTCGGGCGCGAGGCCCACGGCCACGGCCACCGCGAATATCAGGGCCTCCATCCAGTCGCCCTTGGTGAACCAGTTGATGAGGAACACCAGCGGAACCATGACCAGCATAAAGCGGATGATGAGCCAGATGAAGCGGTTGACCCCGAGGTCGAAGCTGGTGAGCTGGCGCTGTTCCGTGATGGACGAGGCAATCGAGCCAAAATAGGTTCGCCCCCCGGTTGCGATGACCACAGCGCTTGCGGTTCCGCTGATCACGTTGCTGCCCATGAAGCAGATATTGGGCAGTTCGATGCCGGCCCCTCCGGGCGCTGCGGCGGCAAACTTTTCGACCGGCATCGATTCTCCGGTGAGCGCCGCCTGGTTGATGAACAGATCCTTGGCCGAGAGCAGGCGCAGGTCGGCCGGAATCATGTCGCCCGCCGACAGGCGCACGATGTCCCCGGGCACCACCTGCGCCAGCGGCACTTCCACGAACGCCGAGCCGCCGAGCTGCCCCTGGAACCCGCGCTTGGGCTCTGCGGGCACCCCCGGGCCCGCGTCCTGGCGCAGCACGGTCGCCGTGGTATGCACCATGGAGCGCAGCTTCTCGGCTGCCTTGCTCGAGCGGAATTCCTGCACGAAGGACAGCAGCACCGACAACACCACCATGACGCTGATGACGATGGCGCCGTGGACCTCCCCGGTCAGCTCGGCGACCAGCGCGAGCGACAGCAGCATCAGCGACAGCGGCGCGAGGAACAGCTCGAGCAGCCGGCGCAGCGGGCCCTTGTGCTTCTCGTGCGCGACCGAGTTCTCGCCGTAACGCTCCAGCCGCTCTGCCGCTTCGGCCGCTGGCAGCCCGTCGAAAGACGCCTCCAGGCGCTCGAGCGCGGCATCGGTTTCGAGCCGCGCGTACGCGAGCAGCTCCGACGAAGGAGGCTTCGACGGCGACAAAGGCTTGCCTTCGGCGCCGCCCTGCGGCCCGAAAAACGCGGGAAAAAATGCGTATCCGCAAAAGTTCAGTTTCATGCTCTGCTCCATGCCGCGCTTGCGGCATGCATGCGCAAGAACTGCAGGGACGGCACGCGTCCCTGCAGCTGCGGCGCAGGTTCAAATATTCGAAAGCGAGGGCTGAAACCCGCGGCGGGACGCCGCGGATGACTGCTCCGACCTTCCCCAAGGTTTTGGGCCTAGCGGGGAGTTCGCGAGCAGTCTGAAGAGACTGGATTACGAAATGGTTACGACGCTAGGCCAATTTAGTACCACTGCTGCAACTGTCCAAGGCGAGTACCCTTCTGTAATGCGAGGCCGCGAATGTACCTCTTGCTGCGATGCAGTGTCAACAGGATTCTCGATCCATGGCGGCAGTATTCGAAGGACGGCGGCAGGTGGCTGCAATTCAGTCCTGCGCGGCGGCATCCGGCACCACAACCACCGGCGCAAAGCCGCCGCCGGGGGTACGGAAATTGGTGGTCTGGCCGGCATACATGCGCGCCGCGAGCAGCTGCACCTTGCCCTCGTAGGTGTAGGCGCGCACATCGAACTTGAGATCCGCCTGAACGCCGTCGACCTCGATCAGGCGTTTGCCGGGCGGCACCAGCGCCTGCGCCACGAAGTCTCCGGCCTGGATTTCGCCCCAAACCCGGCGCGTGAGTTTGTCCCCGCGGTAGGCCGCCTTGCCGCCGTAACCCGCTACCGGCTTGAAGAACAGCTGGCGGCGCCCGGCCCAGAGCTCGCCCGCGCGCGCGGCGCTCACCATCCGCGTCTGCGGAACCACCGTCCGGAGCAGCTCGCGGTCGGCTGCGGACACACCCCATGCGGCCAGCAAGGTATCGTCGCTCAGGGCGATGAGGTTGCGCTTGTCCGAATGCAGCGCATGCGCGCGCGGGTGCGGCGTCAGCACCACCGCCCCGGCCTCGTAGGCCTCGCGCAAATTGCGATGGCCGGGTTCGGCAAGATAGAAGTCGGTCAACCGGTTGTAGACCATGTCCACCACTGCGCCCTGGTGCCACAGCGCGCCATCGCGCCATTCGAGCTCTTTCGGGTCGGCGATGCCGGCGACAAGTCCATGGCGCCGCAACAACTGCTGCAGCAACTCGAATTCCGGCGCCAGATACTGCGCCGCGGGTTCGTCATCCACGATCGCAACCGAGTTCAGGGGAGCATCACCGCGCTGACGCCGCCATTCCGAGATGAACATGTCGAGGAAAGTCTGTTCCAGCGTCTGCAGTTCGGCGTTCGGCGTGAACGCCCAGTGCATCGCTTCGCAACACGAGCGCTGGGCGCGCGCCAGCGCCGCTGTCAGCAGGGCGCCTCCGGCATTGGTGTTGATCTCGATCAGCCGCGGCCCCTGCGGGCCAAGGTGAAAATCGTAGCCCATGAACGCCCCCGCCGGGCCGAATGCGCGCCGGGCGATGGCCGGAGCTAGATCGGA
>JAKAIH010000041.1 GCA_021825225.1 Pseudomonadota bacterium | reverse complement strand
GAACGCCGTCGCCGGTGTTTCGGAGATATGTTCTTTCTTGCTCATCGTGTTCGATGCATCGACTTGGATCGTGCTTCCTGTTGTTTCACCGCTGGGATCTTGCGCGGACGAGAAACTGTCCGCGCGCAATCGACGATCTTGTGCAAAACCCCCGCGTTGCCCTGGTTTTTATCATTAACCCTGTGTTCTGCGCGGATGCGCCTCTTATCCGCGCAGAACACAGGGTTGGCGCGCGCAGCGCGCAATTCCGCTGGCGGTATTTCACGGTGCTCAGGACGCCGTACATATCTATCCGCGCGGATGGTGTTTCTGGTGCAGCAACTTCAAGCGTTCGCGCGCGACATGCGTATAGATCTGCGTGGTGGAAATATCGGCATGGCCGAGCAGCATCTGCACCACGCGCAGGTCGGCGCCGTGGTTCAGAAGGTGGGTGGCAAAGGCGTGGCGCAGCGTGTGCGGCGACATGGGCTTGCCCGGCACCGCCGTGCGCGCGTGCCTCTTGATCAGATACCAGAAGGCCTGGCGCGTCATCGCCGCGCCGCGCGCGGTGACGAACGCCGCATCGGACTGCGCGCGCGCGAGCAGCCGCGGCCGCGCATCCTTCAGGTAGCGCGTGAGCCAGGCCGAAGCTTCCTCGCCCATCGGCACCATGCGTTCCTTGCTGCCTTTGCCGAATATGCGCACCACGCCCATATCCTGGTTGATTTCGATCAGCTTCAGCGCCACCAGTTCGGACACGCGCAGGCCGGTGGCGTAGAGCATCTCCAGCATGGCGCGGTCGCGCAGGCCCAGGGCGGACTCCACCTCCGGCGCGGCGAGCAGCGCTTCCACATCGGCTTCGGTGAGCGACTTGGGGAAGCGCTGCGGCTTTTTCGGCGTGTCCAGCTTGAGCGTCGGATCGGCGGCGACCCGGCTTTCGCGCAAGGCGTAGCGGAAAAAACGCTTCAGGCTCGAATGCAGCCGCGCCTGCGAACTCGCGCGCAGCCTCGCCTGGGTGTAGCGAAAGGCGAAGTAGGCCGACAGATCCTCCTCGCGGGTGTCGAGCAGCGGGCGCGAGCGCTCGCGCGCCAGCCAGTCCGCGTACAGGGTGAGATCCCGCCGGTAAGCCGCCAGCGTGTTCCTGGACAGGCCATCCTCCAGCCAGAGATGGTCGCAGAACTCATCCAGCAAGGCGGTGTCGTGCTCTAGCATGGTGCTCGCATGTCATATCGCGCAGGATTCATGCAGCAGCAGCCGGCGCTTGACCTCGATCAGATAGCCGCCGCTCGTATGAGCGAAGCCGCCCAGGCCCTTGGCGGCGACGACGCGATGGCAGGGGATCACGAGCGGAAAATAATTCGTGCCGCAGGCCTGCCCTACCGCGCGCGGTGCCGATCGCAGCGCGCGTGCGATATCGCCGTAGGTGCTGGTCCGGCCGCGGGGGATCGCGGCAATCATGTCCCACACGCGCCGCTGAAACGCCGTGCCAACTTGCTTCAGCGGCAGCGAAAAGCGGTAGTCCGCATCAGCGGCATATTTTTCGATCTGCCTGCAGGCACGCCCGGCGAGCGCATTTGTGGGCGCCAGGGTGCCCGCGCTGCGCGGCAGGTACACGATCTCCGCCAGCGCATCGCCCTCGGTGCGTATCCCCACCAGGGCAAATGGCGTGTCCAACTTGGCTTGAAAGCGAGCGCTCATGGCTAACTTTATGTTTTGTATATAGTATTTATCCGGACTGCGGACCGCCGAGAAGGTTTGATTATACAAGCTGGCCGAAAAACTGGACTCGGCCGCGAAAAAGATGCTAACATATTGAATTTTCTGGCCTTCCAAAGCCGCCCTTGGGTGGTTTCCGGTCCGGCTATTTCAACCCAGGTTCGAGCAAGATCAGGCGGGGCAAGCGGCTGTTTGCCGCTGTTTCCATTTTGAGCCCGTTCGCGACACGAGCTGCAATTCTCTTTAGACTGCTTCCCCATGACCCGCCCAATTCGCAATATCGCCATCATCGCCCACGTCGACCACGGCAAGACCACGCTGGTTGACAAGCTGCTGCGCCAGTCGGGGACCTTCGCTTCCTACCAGCACGTGCAGGAGCGGGTGATGGACTCCAATGACCTCGAGCGCGAGCGCGGCATCACCATTCTCGCCAAGAACTGCGCCGTTACTTACGAAGGCACCCACATCAACATCGTCGACACGCCGGGTCACGCCGACTTCGGCGGCGAGGTCGAGCGCGTGCTGTCGATGGTGGACAGCGTGCTGCTCTTGGTCGACGCGGTCGAGGGGCCGATGCCGCAGACGCGTTTCGTCACGCGCAAGGCGCTGGCGCTGGGCCTGAAGCCGATCGTCGTCGTCAACAAGGTCGACCGCCCGAGCGCGCGGCCGGACTGGGTGGTGAACCACACCTTCGAGCTGTTCGACAAGCTCGGCGCGACCGAGGACCAGCTCGATTTTCCGGTGATCTACGCCTCGGCGCTGCACGGTTGGGCGGCCGCCGACATGAAGGACGCACCGGCCTCGATCGACGAGCTCAAGGACGACCAGAAGTTCAACATGCGGCCGCTGTTCGATGCCATCCTCAAGCACGTGCCGGTGCGCAACGACGACCCCGACGGCCCGCTGCAATTGCAGATCTGCTCGATCGATTACTCGAGCTATGTCGGCAAGATCGGCATCGGCCGCATTACGCGCGGGCGCATCAAGCCGCTGCAGGACGTGGTGGTGATGAACGGCCCGGATTCGCAACCGGTCAAGGCGCGCATCAACCAGGTGCTGACCTTCGAAGGCTTGGAGCGCGTGGTATCCGATGAAGCAGTGGCCGGCGACATCGTGCTGGTCAACGGCATCGAGGATGTAGGCATAGGCGTGACCATTTGCGCGCCCGAGCAGCCCGATGCGCTGCCGCTGCTCAGGGTGGACGAGCCGACGCTGACCATGAATTTCATGGTCAACAGCTCGCCCCTCGCAGGCCGCGAAGGCAAATTCGTCACCAGCCGCCAGATCCGCGAGCGCCTCGAGCGCGAGGTCAAGAGCAACGTCGCGCTCAAGGTCGAATTCACCCAGGATTCCGATACTTTCATCGTCTCCGGCCGCGGCGAGCTGCACCTGACCATCCTGCTCGAAAACATGCGCCGCGAAGGCTACGAGCTGGCGGTGGGCCGCCCGCGCGTGGTGACGAAGGAAATCGACGGGGTGAAGCAGGAACCCTACGAGCTCCTGACCGTCGATGTCGAAGACAGCCACCAGGGCGCGGTGATGGAAGAGTTGGGTCGGCGCAAGGGCGACATGCAGGACATGGTGTCCGACGGCCGCGGCCGCGTGCGCCTGGAATACCGCATACCGGCGCGCGGGCTCATTGGTTTTCAGGGCCAGTTCCTGACGCTGACGCGCGGCACCGGGCTCGCCAGCCACATTTTCGACGACTACGGCCCGGTCAAGGGCGACATGGAGGAGCGCCGTAACGGCGTTCTGATCAGCCAGGAGGATGGCACTGCGGTGGCCTACGCGCTATGGAAGCTGCAGGAACGCGGGCGCATGTTCGTCTCCCCCGGCGAAGCGCTGTATGAGGGCATGGTGATCGGCATCCACTCGCGCGACAACGACCTCGTGGTGAATCCGATCAAGGGCAAGCAGCTGACCAATGTGCGCGCATCCGGCACGGACGAGGCGGTGCGCCTGGAGCCGGCGATCGAGCTTACGCTGGAGAAAGCGGTGGAATTCATCGCCGACGACGAACTCGTCGAAATCACGCCGAAGTCGATTCGCTTGCGCAAGCGCCACCTGAAAGAGCACGACCGCAAGCGCGCCTCGCGCGCCCAGGCCGCGGCTTAAATCACTATCGTTGTTGCGGGAGTGGCGCAAGCCGCGCTCCCGCAATCACGATTGGCCCGAGCGGAGCCCCCGCCGCTCAGGCAGGTGCAGCCGTAGTGTTGCGCCGCAGGAACTGCAGCCCGAGCGCGACGACCACCAGGCTGAATCCGATCAGATCGGCCATGGCCGTGGGATACACCAGCGCAAACCCCGCGACGATCAGCATCCAGCGTTCGAGCAGATTGGTCTTGATCAGGGCCCAGCCCTGGAAGCCGCCGGCCAGCGCGGCGATGCCGACGGCTGCGCTTAGCGTGACTTCGGCGATCGACCACCAGTTGGCCGCGGCGAGAGCCTTGGTCGAGCCCATCAGCAGCAGGCCCTGGCCGCTGGGGTCGAGCACGAACATGAACGGCACCAGGAACGCGGGCACGGTGTACTTCCAGCATTGCATGGTGGTCTTGTACGGGTCGCCGCCGGTGATCGCTGCCGCTGCGAAGGGAGAGAGCGCCGTCGGCGGCGAAACTTCGGACAGCACGGCGTAATAGAAGATGAACATGTGCGCGGCGAAGTCGGGCACGCCGAGTTTGATCAGCGCCGGCGCGGCAATCACCGCGCAGATGATGTAGGAGGCGGTCACCGGCACCGCCAGCCCGACGATCCACACCACCAGCGAGGTGTAGATCGCAGTCATCAACAGCGACCCTCCGGCATAGTCGATCACGATCGAGCTGAACTTGAGCCCGAGTCCGGTGAGCGTCACCACGCCGACGATGATGCCGGCGCCGGCGCAGGTGGCAGCCACGTTGAGCACGCCCATCGAGCCGCCCTCCATCGCCTTGACGAAGGGCGACTTGAAGATCAGCGGGAGTAGCGGGCGCTTGCCGCGGAACAGGTCGTAGGAAAACAGGGCGGTGTCGCTGCGCAGGAAACTGGTGACGAACGACACCACCGTCGCCCAGAACACCGACAGCACCGGCGAGAAGCCCCACATCATGAACGCGACGATAGAGATCAGCGACAGGAAGTGATACCAGTAGTGCCGCGTCAGGTTCCACACCGTATCGGCTTTCTCGATCAGCAGATTGCCCATGTGGTACTTGCGCGCGTCGATCTCGACCATCAGGAACAGCGCGAGGTAGAACAGGATGGTCGGAATGCAGGCCATCAGCAGCACGTCGAGATAGGAAATCTTCAGGAATTCGGCGATCAGGAAGGCCGCGGCGCCCAGTACCGGCGGCGAGATGATCGCGCCCAGGCCGCCCGCTGCGAGCAGGCCGCCCGCGGCGTTCCGCTCATAACCGGCCTTGGCCAGCATCGGCCAGGCGACCGCGCCCAGCGTCACCGTGGTGGCGACGCCCGACCCGGAGGGCCCGCCGAGCAGGAACGAGGCGAGCACCACGGTGCGCCCGGCCCCCGTGGGCTTGCCGCCCATCGCGGCAAAGGAGAAGTCGATATAGAACTTGCCTGCGCCGGAATACTGCAGGAACGCGCCGAAGATGGTGAACAGGATGATCAGCGAGGAGGACACGTCCACGGCCACGCCGTAGATTCCTTCGAGGGTCATGTACATGTGGCCGACCAGCCGGCCGACTTCGTAGCCCTTGTGCGTCCACGGGTGAGGCAGATAGGCGCCGAACAGTGCGTAGAGTATGAACGCGCTGGTAATCGCGGGCATGATCCAGCCGTTGGTGCGGCGCATCACCTCCATCACCATCAGGATCAGGGCGACGCCGAAGAAAATGTCCCAGTTGTTGGGCGAGGTGTTGCGGTCGGTGAAGTCGTCGCCGCCCTGGATCAGGTACACCGCCACGGCAACCGACAGCAGGGCGAGCGTCCAGTCCCACCACATGATGCGGTGGCGATAGCGCTGCGCCACCGGAAACACCAGAAATGACAGGAACAACACCATGGCGACGTGTACCGGCCGCAGCGTCTGCGTCGCGACGATGCCATAGGCGGTGTACAGATGGAATGCGGACATCGCCACCGCGGCGAAGGTGATGAAGCCGGCCAACCAGCCGCTCAATTTGTTGGCTGCACCCTCTTCCTCCTCGATGAACTCCTCGGCCTTCCTCAGCGCTTCGTCGCTGATGACGGGTTCGACATTTTGGTCCGGTCTAATCTCTCCACTCATGACTTGAGCGCCTCTGATATGCGGCGTGGTTGCGCCTTGGAGTTTAGCCGGCCGTGCGGCCGGCTAAACGAAAAAACCCCGCCAGCGGGCGGGGTCGGGGCGGGTGGTACCGAGGTCTCAGTCGACCTTGATGCCATGCTCGGCGAAGTACTTCACCGCGCCCGGGTGGAACGGGATCGGCGAGGCCGAGGCTTTCTGGTTCTCGAGCTTGAAGTTCGCCGCTTCCTTGTGGACGTTGATCAGGTCCTGGCGCTTGTCGAAGATGGTTTTGACGATGTTATAGGCGGTCTTGTCGTCCATATTCGCGTTGGCGACCAGGATATTCATCACCGTGGCCTGCTTGTTGTCGGTATCCATGCCGCGGTAGGTCGCCTTCGGGATCGCGTCCTCGACATACAGATTGCCGTACTTCTTGTTCATCGCCGGCACCACCTCGGCATGGTCGACCATCTTGATCTTGGTGCCGGGCGTGTTGGCGAGGTCCGTCACTCCGGCGGTGGGCAGTCCGCCAACCCAGAAGAAGGCGTCGATTTTGCCGTCTTTCATGGCGTTCACCGACTCGGCCACGCCCAAGCGCTCGCGCCGCATGTCCTTGTCCTTGTCCAGGCCTGCCGCCTCGATCACGCGAAAGGCCATCACTTCGGTGGCGCTGCCGGGCGAGCCGGTCGATACGTGCTTGCCCTTCATATCGGCGATCTTGTTGATGCCGCGGCCCTCGACGGACACCACGTGCATGCGGTTCGGATAAAGTATCATCAGCGTGCGTACGGCGACCTTGTGGCCCTTGAACTTGTCCTCGCCGCGGTAAGCGTCCAGGGTTGCGTCGGCCATGGTCAGCCCGATATAGGGCTTGCCGCTGCCGATCAGCTTGAGGTTGTCGACCGAACCGCCGGTGACCTCGGCCGTGGCTTCCATGCCGGGGACGAATTTCGACAACACGGCAGCGATGCCGCCGCCCAGCGGGTAATACACGCCGCCGGTGCCGCCGGTGGCGATGGAAATGTTGATTTTGTCCTGGGCTGCGAGCGGTGCGGACAGGGCGATCATGCTGGCGACGCCCAGCGCCTGGATAAACTTCTTCATCTCAATCTCCTCAAACAGGGTTGGAGTCCGTTGCGGACTGCGGATGGCGGTTCTGTGTGCCGCACTCGGGGGGAATTATATACGAGTTTACCCGTACTCCGGCCCGGCGCCGTTGCTGCACCGCGGCTCTGCGGGGCTAGCGGCTATACTTCGGACTCCATATCTGAATTGGACGATCATGGGCGGCTTGAGATGGCTTTACCTCGCGGCATCGCTTGCGCTGGCCGGCAACGTGCTCGCCGCCGATCCGGCGCCGCGCTACAACACAGTCGAGTTGCAGGCCGAGGCGCAGCGCGAACTGGCGAACGACACGGTGACGGCCAACCTATACGTGGAATTGAACGACGCGAATCCGGCGGCGCTCGCCGTTGCCGTGAACAAGGCGGCCAACGAGGCCTTGCGCGAGGCGCGGGAGTACCCCGGCGTGCGCGTGCGCTCGGGCAACAACCAGACTTATCCGGTCTACGCCAAGGGCAATGTGCAGCAGGGCTGGCGCGCGCGCGCCGAGATCCGCATCGAGAGCAAGGATTTCGAAGCGGCGTCGCGGCTGATAGGCAAGCTGCAGGCAGGGATGCAGCTGGGCAGCACCGCTTTCTCGGTTTCACCCGAGGCGCGCAGGCAGGCGGAGAACGAACTGATTGCGGAGGCGATCGCCGCGTTCAAAGTGCGCGCGGACATCGTGCGGCGTGCGCTGGGAGGGCGC
Source organism: Pseudomonadota bacterium (assembly GCA_021825225.1). GTDB lineage: Bacteria > Pseudomonadota > Gammaproteobacteria > Burkholderiales > SG8-39 > 2-12-FULL-64-23. The sequence continues at coordinate 2,995 of JAKAIH010000041.1, read as the reverse complement.
AGCTACAAGATCCAGCGCCTGAATGTGAGTACCGGCTACAGCGCGCCGCCGCCGCCGCGCTTCGCCGTCGCGCGCGCCATGGCAGCCGGTGCGCCGGAGGTGGCGGCGCCCAATTTCGAGGGCGGGGTCAGCATGGTTACGGTCACGGTGGGCGGCGCGATTGAAGTGCTCGACTAGGGCGCCTGCGGTCTGGCTGGCGTGCGCATGAAGGGCGTTGTCCTGCCGCTGGCGATCACGCTCGCGGTGCAAGCCTTGACCTCGATGGCGATGATCGCGCCTTCGGTGATGGCGCCGGTGGCGGCGCCGGAGCTCGGCGTTTCCGCCCACGGCATAGGCTGGTTCGTGGCGCTGGAATATTTGTTCGCGATGCTCTCGGGGCTGGCGTGTGGTGCGCTGATCGGCCGCTTCGGCGCACTGCGCGTGTGCCAGATTTCGGTCTGCCTTGCGGCAGCTGGTCTCGCCGCCGGGACTGGCGGCATATTGCCGCTCGTGTTCGCCGCTGCCGGCCTGATCGGATCGGGGTATGGCATGGTCAATCCGGTGAGTTCGCACATCCTCGCGAGTGCAGCGCCGCCGCGCATGATGTCGCTGATATTTTCGATCAAGCAAACCGGCGTGCCCCTGGGCGGCGCGCTTGCCGGCGCCCTGGTCCCGTCCCTGGTCCTGGCCTTGAGCTGGCGTTGGAGTTCGGCGGGCGTTGCGCTGTTGTGCCTCGTGGCTGCGCTCCTGATCCAGCCGGCGCGCGCCGCCGACGCAGCTGCGCCGCGGGTGCGTCTGAGCGGCTCGGCGCGGGAATTTTTCGCGCCGCTGGGGATGGTGATCGCGAATCCGGCCATGCTGGAGTTGGCCATCGTCTCGATGATCTTCGGTTCGGCCCAGCTCGCGCTCATTGCCTATTTCGTCAGCTATCTGAACCTGGAGCTAGGATACGGCCTGGTTGCCGCGGGCTTGATCTACTCCGCGGCCCACGTTTCCGGCATTGTCGGGCGTATCGCCTGGGGGGCGGTGGCTGATCGCTGGCTGTCGCCGCGCAGCATGCTCGGGCTGCTGGGCTTGATGATGGCGCTCGCCGGCGTGGGTGTGTCCGTTCTCCGGGCGGACTGGCCGATGCCGGCGGTGATATTCCTGAGCGCGCTGTTCGGCGCGTCTGCGGTGGGATGGAATGGAGTGTATCTGGCCGAAGTGGCGCGGCGCGCCCCACCTGGCAGCGTCGGCGCGATCACCGGCGGCACGCAATTTTTCACGTTCATCGGGGCGCTCGCGGCGCCACCGCTATTCGGCTTGGTGGCCGGACTCGCCGGGAGTTACGGCAAGGCCTATCTCGTGTTTTGCGTGCTGCCTGCGCTTGCCGGCTTGCGCATGCTGTTTGGTGCGCGCTCGCGCCAGTGGAGGGACGCTTGCGCGAAGCCGTAATCCTGGTGCACGGGCTGTGGATGGGCGGCTGGGTCATGCAGGGCCTGCGCCTGCGGCTTGCGCGCCGCGGCTACGCGGCGCGTACCTTTGCTTACCCCTCCATGGAGCAGAGCCTGGACGAGCACGCGCTGCGGCTCGCCGCGCGCATCGCCGAACTGCAGGAACCCGTGATCCATCTGGTCGGCCACAGCCTGGGCGGCCTGGTGATCCTGCGCTGCCTGAGAAACCATGGCGAGCGACGCATCGGCCGCGTGGTGCTGATCGGCACGCCGGTGCGCGCGTGCATGGCGGGACGGCGCATGGAACACCTGGTCACGGGCAAGCGCCTGCTGGGCGCGAGCCGCGACATCTGGCGCAGCCTGCCCGAGGTATTCCGGCCCCGCTGCGAACTGGGCGTGATCGCGGGCAGTCGTTCCTGGGGCCTGGGGCGCGTGCTGATGCGCCTGCCCGGGACCAACGATGGCGTGGTGCGCTTGGAGGAGACCGAGGCTGCGGGAATGCGCGACCGCGTCGTGCTGCCTCTCAGCCACAGCGGCATGCTGGTTTCGGCGCAGGTGGCGCGCGAGGTCGCGGTCTTCCTCGAACGCGGAGCGTTCGACCATAAGGACCGCGGAGCGTTCGACCACAAGGATCGCGGCGCGTTCGACCGCGAACGTCACGCGGCGCATGAACGGCGCGAGGGCCGCTGATGCGCATACGCTGGTTTCTGCTCGCTGCGCTCCTGCCTGTGCTCGGCGGCTGCGCCACGCTCGGCTACTACTCGCAGGCGGTGCGCGGGCAAATCGATCTTCTGCGCCGCGCCACGCCCATCGAACAGGAACTCGCGCGCACCTCCGTTCCGGAGGCACTCAAAGCGAAGCTGCGCGCCGCATTGCGCATCCGCGCGTTTGCCAGCCACGAGCTTGCGCTGCCCGACAACGGCAGTTTCAGGAGCTACGCCGACCTCGGGCGGCCCTACGTCCTGTGGAACGTGTTCGCCGCGCCCGAATTCTCGATCGAGCCGGTCACCTCCTGCTTTCCGATCGCCGGTTGCGTCAGCTACCGCGGTTATTTCGGCGAGGCCGATGCGCAGGCCGCGGGCGCCGCCTGGCGCGAGCGCGGCTACGATGTGTTTGTCGGCGGCGTGCCGGCCTATTCGACCCTGGGCTGGTTCGACGACCCGGTCCTGAGCACCTTCATTCACTACCCCGAAGCCGAACTCGCGCGCCTGATGTTCCATGAACTCGCGCATCAACTCGTCTATGTCCGGGACGATACCCGCTTCAACGAATCCTTCGCGGTTACGGTGGAGCGGGCGGGGGTCGAGCGCTGGCTCGCGCAAAACGGCAATGACCACGATCGTGCGAGCTATGCGCGCCTGCGCGCGATGCGCCGCGGCTTCGTTGCGCTGCTGGTGAAGTACCAGGCAATCCTGAAGCAATATTACCGGCAGGATTTGCCGCCCGAGGAAATGCGCCTGGGCAAGGCGCAGCGCTTCGCCGAAATGCAGGAAGACTATCGCCGGCTCAAGGCTTCATGGGGCGGATTTGCCGGCTACGACCGCTGGTTTGCCGGCAAGCCGAATAACGCCACCCTTGCCTCG
>JAKAIH010000040.1 GCA_021825225.1 Pseudomonadota bacterium | reverse complement strand
CGCTCCGGTCATGCCGGCGACGTAATGCTCGACGAAGAAGGAATACATGATGGCCACCGGAACCGAGCCGAGCAGGGCGCCCGCCATCAGCGCCCCCCAGTGATAAACGTCGCCTTCGACCAGCTCGGTGATGACTCCGACCGGCACGGTCTTGTTCTCCGAGGAGGAGATGAAGGTGAGGGCGTAAATGAATTCGTTCCACGACAGCGTAAACGCGAATATGCCGGCCGAGATCAGCCCCGGGACCGCGAGCGGCAGCACGATCTTGGTCAGGATCTGCAGCCGCGTCGCGCCGTCGATCAGCGCGCACTCTTCGAGTTCGAACGGAATCGAGCGGAAATAGCCCATCAGCAGCCAGGTGCAGAACGGGATCAAAAATGTCGGATAGGTGAGAATCAGCGCCCAGCGCGTGTCGTACAGCCCGAGCTTGAACACGATATAGGCGAGCGGAATGAACAGGATGGACGGCGGCACCAGGTAGGCGAGGAAAATGCCCAGGCCGACCTGGCGCGAGCCGGAAAAGCGCAGCCGCTCTATCGCATACGCCGCAAGTACGCTCGCGGCGAGCGAGAAAAAGGTCGCCACCACCGACACCACCACGGTGTTCCACATCCACGCCGGGTAATCGGTGTCGAACAGCAGTTTCTTGAAATGCATCAGCGTCGGATCGATCAGCCAAAACGGGTTGCCCGACACCGAAATCAATTCGGCGTCCGACTTCAGCGAGGTGACCACCATCCAGTAGAACGGGAACAGCAGCACGATCAGGAAGATGAGCAAGGGGAGGTAGATGACCACCACGCGCCGCGGCAGCGACACCAGGTAATTCATGCCTTGCGTGTCTTGCGTCTCTTGTGTGTCCTGGCTCATTTGTCGCTCCCGCCCTGTTGCCAGGCTCGGCGTTGCAGACCGAAGTAACTAAAAAGTATCGCCGCCAGCAGGAACGGAATCATCGCCGTCGCCAGCGCCGCGCCCTCGCCCAGCGAGCCTCCGGGAATGGCGCGCTGGAACGACAGCGTAGCCATCAGATGCGTGGCATTGAGCGGCCCGCCGCGGGTGAGCACGTAGATCAGCTGGAAATCGGTGAACGTGAACAGCACGGAGAAGGTCATCACCACCGCGATGATCGGCGTCAATAGCGGCAGCGTCACGTACCAGAACTGCTGCCCGGGCCGCGCGCCGTCTATCGCGGCCGCCTCGTACAGCGAAGGCGGGATGGTCTGCAGACCGGCAAGCAGGCAGATCGCGACGAACGGAACGCCGCGCCAGATATTGGCGATGATGGTCGACATCCGCGCCATCCAGGGATCGCCGAGGAAGTCGATATAGCTGTGGATCCAGCCCATTTTCATCAGCGCCCAGCTCACCACCGAGAACTGGGCGTCATAGATCCACCAGAAGGCGATCGCCGACAGCGCCGTCGGCACGATGAATGGCAGCAAAACCACCGCGCGGATGAAGGACTTGAGCGGGATGTTCTGGTTCAGCAGGATCGCCAGCCACAGGCCGAGTGCGAACTTGATGCTGCTCGCCACTATCGTGTAAAAAAGCGTGTTGAACAGCGACAGCCTTGCCACTGCGTCGCCATACAGAAAGATGAAATTGTCCAGCCCGACGAAGTGGCCGGCCCGCCCGATCTTCGCGTCGGTGAATCCGAGCCAGGTGCCCAGACCGAGCGGATAGGTCAGGAACAGCAGCAGCAATACGGTGCTCGGCAGCATGAAAATGAAGCCGAGAAAATTGCGGTTTTCGAGTAGTCGGCGCACGGTGTCGGGGTCTGGTGGTTTGGGCCCAGGCGCGGCGCGCGCGCCTCGGCTCAAACCTCTGTCCCGCCTCAGGCGGCGGGGCAGAGGGATGTACCCGTTATACCTTGTAGTAGCGCTGAGCCCGCTGCTCGGCGCGTTCGGCGGCTTCCTTCGGCGTCTTGGAACCCGAGGCGGCTTCCGCCACCATGTTGACGACAATGAAATCCGCCATCGCCGCGGCCGATGCGTAGCCCATGGTCCCGGCATAGCCGTTCGGAATCATGATTTTCATCGCATCGCGATAGGGCGTGTTCTTCGGATCGACGGTCCAGATCGGATTCGATTCGTAGGCCTTGAGCGGCTGCGTGACGTAGCCGTTGGCCGCCTGCTGCCAGGGTTCGTACTGCTCCTTCTCCATCATGAAGCGCAGGTATTCCTTGGCCGCATTCGGGTACTTGCTGTACTTGAAGATCATCATCGGGAAGAACAGGTGCAGCTCGGTCGGATGGCCGACCGGCCCGACCGGGAAGTGGGCGTGCTGGATGTCTTCCGCCATCGCCTTCAGCTTCGGATCGGTCGAGTTCTTCGCGGCGTAATAGACCGAAATGCCGTTGTAGGTGAGGCTGATGTCGCCGGAGAGGAAAGCCTTGTTGTTGTTCGGGTCGAGCCAGGACAGGGTGCCCGGGATGAAGGTCTTGTACAGCTCCTTCGCGTACTCGAGCGCCTTGATCGTCTCGGGGCTGTTGATGGCGACGTTATTCTTCGTGTCGACCAACTTGCCGCCGAACGCCCATAGCAGCGAGTGGCACCAGCAGTTGCCGTCGCCGGTGGCATTGCCCAGGGCGAAGCCGCCGGGCGTGCCTTTGGCCTTGAGCGCCTGCATCAGCTTGAGGAAGCCGTCGGTATCCGTCGGGAACGAGCTGAAGCCCGCCGCCTTCACCTGGCTTTCGCGGTAGACGACGGCATTGCCGGCGCAGCCCATCGGGACCGCGACCCATTTACCCTTGTCGATGCCGTAGGCCTTGGCCGCGTCGTACCAGCCGCCGTACTTGGCGCCGAGATAATTGCAGACATCGGACACGTCGACCAGCTTGTCCGGATACTGGTGCGCGTCTTCGAAGGTGCTGATGATGATGTCGGGGCCGCTGCCGATATTGGCCGCCACGGCAGCCTTCGGCCGCACGTCTTCCCAGCCCTCGGCGTCCAGGCGCACTTCGATGCCGGTCTTTTGGGTAAATTTCTTGGTGTTCGCGAGCCACAGGTCGCCGTCGCCCTGAACGAACTGCTTCCAGCGCAGCACGCGCAGCTTGGCGCCTTTTTCGGGTTTGAGGTGCAGCGCCGGCACGGCGGCGGCTTCTTTCTTGGCTGCGGCCAGCACATCGCCGGTGGCGGCGCCGGCGGCCAGGCCGGCGGACATTTTCAGGAAATTGCGACGATCGATGTTGCTCATAGATATGCCTCCTTTGGTGGTTGCTACAGTCTTGTCCCGCTTGAGGGGTCAAACAGGAAGGTGAGTTCCGGATACAGTTTGATGGCCTCGCCCGGCTTGAATTGGTGGCGCTCGCGTACCACCGCGGTGACATCGGTGCCGCCGACCTTGCAGAAGATTTGCGTATCGGCGCCGGTGGGTTCGACCACCACGACTTCCGCGTGTACGCCGTCGGAGCGCACCAAAAGGTGCTCGGGGCGCACGCCTACGACCACCTCGTGCCCTTCCTGCGCCTTCGTTTCAGGCGCCGGCAGCAGCGAGCCGTCGGCCATCTGCACCTGCAGGCCGGCGCCGTTCCTGACCAGCTTGCCCTTGAGGAAGTTCATCGCCGGCGAGCCGATGAAGCCGGCCACGAACAGGTTGGCCGGATTGTCGTAGAGATCCAGCGGCGAACCGATCTGCTCGGTCTTGCCCGCATTCATCACCACGATTTTGTCGGCCATGGTCATGGCTTCGATCTGGTCGTGGGTGACATAAATGGAAGTGGTGGTGAGGCGCTGGTGCAGTTCCTTGATTTCGGTACGCATCTGAACGCGCAGTTTCGCGTCCAGGTTGGAAAGCGGCTCGTCGAACAGGAACACCTGCGGGTTGCGCACGATGGCGCGGCCCATCGCCACGCGCTGGCGCTGGCCGCCCGAGAGTTGGCGTGGAAAGCGCTCCAGGTACTCCATCAGCCCCAGGATGTTCGCCGCGACCTCGACGCGCTGGCGCATTTTTTCGCGGCTCTCGCCGGCGAGCTTCATCGAGAACGCCATGTTGTCGAACACCGTCATGTGCGGATAGAGCGCGTAATTCTGAAACACCATGGCGATGTCGCGCTCCTTCGGCGGCACCTTGTTGACCACGCGCCCGCCGATCTCGATTTCGCCCCCGGAAATCTCCTCCAGGCCCGCGATCATGCGCAGCAGCGTGGACTTGCCGCAGCCCGAAGGCCCGACCAGCACGCAAAACTCTCCGTCTTCGATATGAATGTCCACGCCGTGCACGACGCGGGTGGAGCCGAAGGACTTGAATACGCCTTTGAGGGTGACTGCTGCCATGGCTATTTACCTGAGGTCCATTCCTTGATGTATCGGTTGTGCGTCCGGTTCATGTGCAGTCGCATCGCGCTGCGCGCACCGCGCGCGTCGTGCCTCACGATCGCGCTTACGATAGCCTTGTGCTCGCGCACCGTCTCGGCCGCCATTTTCGGGTATTCGAGCTTGCGCTCCAGGCTGCGGTACAGCGGCCCCATGCGCTGGTCCCACAGGATTTGTACCAGCAGCACCAGCGCGCTGTTGCCGCTCGCCTCGGCGATGCTCACATGGAACAGCCGGTCGGCGTCCAGCGGATTGTGGTCGCGCTTGCTTTCCTCGATCACCGCGGCGTGGGCCGCGCGTATCGCGCGCAGCTGCGCCGGGCCCGCCGTCTTCGCCGCGAGCGCCGCGCACTCGCCCTCGATCAGCCAGCGCGCGCGGATCACCTCGAACGGCCCCGAATCGCCCTGCAGCGCGTTGCGCTGCCCGCGCTCGCCCGGCTGCGTCACATAGATGCCGGAGCCGACGCGCACGTCGAGCAGGCCCTCGACCTCGAGCGCAATCAGCGCCTCGCGCACCGACGGCCGCGATACGCCGAGCTGCTTCGCCAGGTCGCGCTCGGGCGGCAGGCGCGAGCCCGGGGTGTATTCGCCGTCGCTGATCAGCCCGCTGATCTGGTCGGCGATCTGGCGGTAGAGGCGGCGCGGCTCGACAGTCTGCAGCGGCATGAATTATGGTTGTTGTCGGATGCGCGAATGGGAGGCAAGCATAGCCGCGGCCGCAGACTTTGGTCAAGTGGTCGGACCAATTTTGGAGTTATCATCGCGCAGGTCGATCGCGGCGTACGGATGGTGCGCCGCAACAAGCGGGCCGCGTTTTGGCCGCTTTACTTTTACGCGTATCATTCGCGAGGCGCGCGAGGCAAAGGGGGGAATTCGATGGGCGGCAGACTGACGGGCAAGAGGGCATTCATTACCGCGGCGGGGCAGGGCATGGGCAAGGCCGCCGCCCTGGCTTTCGCCAAAGAGGGTGCGACAGTCTGGGCGACCGACCTCAACCCCGGTCCGCTGCAGGGGCTCGCCGGCACAGCCGGCATCAGCATCCGGCAACTGGACGCCACCGACGAGCGGGCGATCGCCAAGCTTGCGGCCGAAGTCGGCACGGTCGACGTGCTGCTCAATTGCGCGGGCTATGTGCACCACGGCAGCATTCTCGACTGCGCGCCTGCGGACTGGGACTTCAGCATGAACGTGAATCTGCGTTCGATGTATCTGGTGACGCGCGCCTTCCTGCCGGGCATGCTGGCGCAAAACAAGGGCTCCATTATCAACATGGCGTCGATCGCATCCAGCCTGCGCGGGCTGCCCAAGCGCTGCGTCTATGGCACATCGAAAGCGGCGGTAATAGGCCTGACCAAGTCGATTGCGGCCGATTACGTCAAGCAGGGTGTGCGCTGCAATGCCGTTTGTCCTGGCACCATAGACACGCCTTCGCTGGCGGATCGCATCAACGCCCTGCCCGACCCGGTGCAGGCGCGCAAGGATTTCATCGCGCGCCAGCCGATGGGCCGTCTGGGCACGGTGGACGACATGGTGCCGCTGTTCGTCTACCTCGCCTCCGACGAATCCACATTTGCCACCGGCACCACGTTTTCGATCGATGGCGGGATGACCATTTAGGGGCTGGGCGCTGTTTCAGGAGCGCAGAAGTAAAACCTTGCAGCCCCAACGCTTAAATCGCAGTCTCGACCGGACTCGGCGGGTCTGGCACCCGGGTGAGAGCGCGAAATCGATGGAAACAGTTGGGGATTTGCCAATTGCTAAGTAAAATACCCGGAATTGTCGAATAAACCACCCTGCATTCCAGTCCGGGTCCCTTGAAACGGAGAAAAACATGAAACTTTGTCGTTACGGTAAGAATGGTTTCGAGAAACCGGGCATGATCGATGCCCAGGGCAACATCCGCGAGTTGTCCGGCGTAGTGGAGCAGATCGACCAAGGGACGATCTCGCCGGCCGGACTGGCGAAACTGCGCAAGATCAAGGCCGAAACGCTGCCGCTGGTAAAGGGCGAACCGCGCCTGGGTGTGCCCTATGTCGGCATCTCCAAATTCGTCGCGATCGGCCTGAATTTCGCCGATCATGCGCGCGAGGCGAACCTGCCGATCCCGGCCGAGCCGGTCATATTCTCGAAGGCTACGACTTCGATCAACGGCCCGAACGACAAGGTCATCATGCCCAAGCACTCGACCAAGCTCGACTGGGAGTGCGAACTGGGCGTGGTCATCGGCAGGAAGGCACAGTACGTGTCCGAGGACAAGGCGATCGACTATGTCGCCGGCTATTGCGTGGTGAACGACGTGTCCGAGCGCGCATTCCAGATGCAGTCCAGCCAGTGGGACAAAGGCAAGGGCTGCGATACTTTCGGCCCGATCGGCCCCTGGCTGGTGACTACCGACGAAATCCGCGACCCGCAGAATCTCGACATGTGGCTGGACGTGAATGGCCGGCGCATGCAAAAGGGCAATACGCGCACCATGATATTCGGCGTGGCCAAGCTGGTGGCCTACTGCAGCCAGTACATGACCTTGATGCCGGGCGACATCATCACTACGGGCACCCCGCCCGGCGTCGGCCTCGGCATCAAGCCCGAGCCGGTGTTCCTGAAGCCGGGCGACGTGATGAATCTGGGCATCCAGGGCCTGGGCGAACAGCGCCAGGAAGTGGTCGCTTACCCCGGCTGATAGGCCCTACTCACAGCGCCGCCCGTGGCGCAGGCCGTGCTGCCGCGGGCAGCGCGGCCGCCCTGACCGATATCGACCCATGAAAATTGCAGTTCTGGGTGCCGGCGTGGTCGGCGTGACCAGCGCCTGGTATCTGGCCCGCGCCGGGCACGAGGTGACGGTCGTCGACCGCCAGGACGCGGCGGCCATGGAAACCAGCTTCGCCAACGGCGGGCAGATATCGACCAGCCACGCCGAGCCCTGGGCCAATCCGGCTACGCCGAAGCAGGTGCTCAAATGGCTGGGGCGCGAAGACTCGCCGATGCTGTTCCGGCTGCGCGCCGACCCGTACCAGTGGACCTGGGGCCTCGCCTTCCTGCGCGAATGCCTGCCGGCGCGCACCCGCGCCAATGCGGCGCAGATCGCCGCCATCAACCGCTACAGCAAGGCGCAACTGCAGGCACTGCGCGCCGACACCGGCATCGAATACGACCAGCAGACGCGCGGCATCCTGCGCATCTATCAGGAAGCCCGCGCGCTCGACGAAGCGGTTGCGGCCACCGCGCTGGAGCGCGAGCACGGCATCGACCTGCGCGTGCTGACTGCGGCCGAGTGCGTGCAGCTCGAGCCCGCGCTGTCCGCCTGCGCCGCGACGATTGCGGGCGGCGTGTGGGCCCCCGGGGACGAGTCAGGCGATGCGCACAAATTTACGCAGGAGCTCGCGCGCCTGTGCGCCGGGCGCGGCGTGCAGTTCCGCTACGGTAGCCGCATCGCGCGCATCGAGACCGAGGGCGGGCGCGTGAAGCGCGTGCTGCTGGAGAACGGCGAGGCGCTCGCTGCAGACGCCTACGTCGTTGCGCTCGGCAGCTACAGCCCCATGCTGTTGCGGCCGCTCGGGATTCCGCTCCCGGTCTATCCGCTGAAAGGCTATTCGATCACCATTCCGCTCGCCGAGGGCGATGTCGCGCCGCAGATCAGCCTGAGCGACGGCGCCTACAAGTTGGTGATGTCGCGCCTGGGCGACCGGCTGCGCGTGGCCGGTACCGCCGAACTCGCCGGCTACGACACCGCGATCAACGAGGTCCGCTGCCGCGCCATCGTGCGGCGTACCTTCGAGCTGTTCCCGCAGGCGGGCCGGCCGGAAGACGCGCAGTTCTGGGCGGGCTTGCGTCCGGCCACCCCGGGCGGAGTGCCCTGCATCGGCCGCACGCGCTATGCCAACCTGTACCTCAATACCGGCCACGGCACCTTGGGTTGGACCATGGCCTGCGGCTCTGGCGCGGCGATCGCGGATATCGTCAGCGGGAAAAAGCCGGGACTGGATTTTCGCTTTTTAGGTACTTCCGTGTAGAGACAATGGGACTTGTGAATTGTCCATAGCTGGACGACACTTGCTCCATTCAATCTGCGTGCGTCGTGCGCGCTCCGGGTGGCTCCACGTTGGGTGATTACACCAGATGAAGCGCCAATATTTCGGTGACTCGAAAGACAGCTTCAAGTGGGACTACCTCCATTTTCTTGTTGAAGCCCTCGGATATAGCCAGCTTAAGATCGCTTGGATGATGACGCCCGATGACGATGGGCCAGATGGAAGGACATCACCCGAGCTGTTTCCTGCTCGGCCGGAGGTCTTGCGCTTCTGTAAAAGTTTGCGCTTCACCCGCGACCCTGCCTTGCTGTCCGGTCTGCCGGCCACGACGGACGCACCTTATGTGGTCAGCCTTCATAACCCTAACGAGAACCTAAATGGTGGTAACCGCGAATCGTATTTCTCGGGCATTGAAAGCGGCCCCGACCAAGTTCTGTTCCTCGATCCAGACAACGGATTTGAGCCTGAACGCAGTTTCTCGGTGAAACACGTTCTTTACTCCGACGTTGATAGGATCATCAAGACGATTTCACCCGGGTCCGTGCTTACGGTGTTTCAACATCACAGGCGGAAAAAATTTCCTGACGACTTTGCTCGCATTCGCGAACGTCTCCAAAGTGGGTATTCCGCCGCCATTTTCTGGCATTCCCTGATGTTCGTCAGTGTGTCGTCGTCTCCGGTAACAATAAACCGGGTTTGCGAACTCAATCGTGAGTATTCGAAATATCGTCCAGTGGAATTTCTCGTCTAACTACGCGCTTTAAGCAAGACGCAAACGGGGTACCGATCTTGGAAATCGTGCTCGCCCGCCGTTATAACCAAAACGTTACGTCACTTAATCCCAAGGCACTGGGCACTAACCCGTATCACGACGCCGGCCGCGACGAGGGTGTTTGCCCGTATTGCTACATGTCACCTAGCTTGGACGACGGGCGGAGTATGGGGTAAGGTTACACAATGTTTCCGCATCGTAGGAGTGGCGAGTCATGAACCAGATCGTTGTTGCACCCGAAGTGTTGGACGGCTTCCATGAGCTTGCGAAAGCGACCCATCGCAGCGAAACAGAGATCATCAACGAAGCGCTGACGGGCTATCTCACCGCCGACCGTCGTTATGTCGAGATACTTGCGGAACGCATCGCTGCCGCCGATAGGGGGGAATTCGCCAGCGAAGAGGAGGTCGCCCGCTTCTTTGCCGAACACACAGAATGACGAAGGTTTCATGGCTGGGGGAAGCGCTTGCCGATCTTCGGGGAATCAAGGATCACATTGGCCGAGACAACCCCGCCGCCGCGCGGCGCGTCGTCAAGGCCATCAAGGACGGTGTGGACATGCTGAAAGATCATCCCGCCATCGGGCGGCCCGGAAGGTTGGTCGGAACCCGCGAGTTGGTCGTCCGCGACTACCCGTTCATCGTGGCCTACCGGCAAGCCGAATCGACGATCGATATCCTGGCGGTGGTGCATACCTCGCGCCGCTGGCCGAATCAGTTGCCGTAGGTTGAAAAAGTCGCTGCTGGTGCGACGGCGAATGAACAAAGCCTTTCTTCGAGACGCCTGCTCGTTCGACTGCATGCGCCGCTTGCTGACTGCGCTGGTAGATCAACTCGAGCGCGACTTCGAGCGTCGAAAAATCGAGGGCGAACGGCCATAGCATCCTTCAACCCGCCGGCTGTGGCTTATCCCACCAGATTCCCCGCCAGCGGCATCGATAGCAACTGCTCGGAAAACTTCCCTTTGCGCTCGCGCCGCGCCCGTTCGGCGAGCCACTCGTCGCGGCCGTAGACGTAATCCGCAAAGAGTCGGTCGAGCGTGGTCTCGCTCTTCAGCAAGCGGCGGCCGATATTTGCCAGCGCCTTCAGTTCCGCGACATTGCGCACTTCGACGGGCACGCACAACTCCAGTCCGGTGCACCAGTCGAGCGTGCGCCTCGATAGCGACGGCCGCACAATCAGGTCAATTCCCGCGGCGGCGGTGCGATCCTCTTCCGCCCGCAGCCTGGCGTAGTAAGTCTTGTACCCGGCGCTCTGCTCGCCGTGCTCATAGGCGACAATGCGCGTGCGGGACTTGCCAATCTTCTTTCGCACGGGCCGGTTGCGCATTTCCGCCAGCCAGTCGCCCCGTCCCGGTGGCGGGCCCGCCGCCGCCCAGGCTGCATCCTCGATCGCGTTGCGGTACTTGAAGCGCGGATGCACCCACCAGATCATCACGCGCCGACGATTGACGATGATCTGGCAGTCGTCCCACCACGACAGATCGTCGGCGGCGAACTCGTCGTAACGATGAAAGACGCGCACGCCGTCATCGAACTGGCTGCCGCGCTTGTTGGTATGGTAGACGCGCATCGCGCGCAAACGGCGCTCGAAGTTCGGGTTTTTCATGCCGACTTCCTCCTTCGTTCTTTCCGGAGTGGACGCTATGAATTTTCAGAAACGCATTTTCA
>JAKAIH010000039.1 GCA_021825225.1 Pseudomonadota bacterium | reverse complement strand
CCTTGACTGGGCTCTCGGGCTCGGCGCGAAGACGGTGTTCCTCAAGCTCGGTGCAGAAGGCGTGATCGCCAGCGACGGCGCCAGGCGCGAGCGCATCGCGGGACTGCGCGTGCAGGCGGTCGACGCCACCGGCGCGGGCGACTGCTTTTGCGGCGCGGCGCTGGCGCGCCTCGCCGCCGGGGATTCGGTGGCGGCCGCGGCGCGCTATGCGAACGCGGCAGCCGCCCTGGCGAGCACCGGTTTCGGCGCAGTCGCCCCATTGCCGCGCCCGGAAGACGTGTTCAACCTGTTGCGAGTTCCTTGATTACGGGCCACTGGCGCCGGCTCACCGGGAGTTTCTGCGCGCAACCTTCGAGCAGCACCAACCAGCCCTGCTCTCCGTCCTGGACTTCCGATCTTTCGAAACCGCGGATGCGCGACTTCGCCACCAGGCAGTTGCGGTGCACGCGCACGAACGCCTCGGCAAATTCCTGCTCCAGGTGAGTAAGCGATTCCTCCAGCAGGTACTCGCGCTCCGCCGTGCGAATGGTGACGTACTTCAGCTCCGCCTTGAGATAAATGATGTCGACCACCGGCACCAGGGTAATGCGCCCGCGCTCGGGCACGGGCAGGTGCCGGCGCGGCGCGCTCTCCAGTCCGCGCAGCGCGTCGCCGTTCGGGGCGTGCAGGTTGCGCGCGCGTTGCAGCGCCGCCAGCAGCCGCGCGCGGCGCACCGGCTTCAGCAGATAATCGAGCGCGCGCAACTCGAACGCCTTGATCGCGTACTCGTCGTAGGCGGTGACGAAGACGATTGCCGGCGGCGCCGGCAGCGCGAGTGCGTGGCGCGCAAACTCGATGCCGCTCATCTGCGGCATGCGGATGTCCACCAGCACCAGGTCCGCCGCGACCGAGGCAAGCAGCTCCAGCGCCTCGCGCCCGTTGGCCGCTTCCCCGACGACCTTCGCCGGCGCGAGCGGCGCGCAATCGGCGATCAACTCCTTCAGGCGCGAGCGTGCGGGCGCCTCGTCGTCGACCAGCACCACCCTGAGCGCGCCGCTCACTCCACCGCCTCCGATCCGTCGTCGCATTTCGAACCGGCGCACCGTCGGCGTCCGGCGGCAATCGCGGCCGGTCGCATCCGCGCGGCGCGCGGAAGCTGCTCCCTACTCATGCCGCCGCGTCCGTTCCATTGTGCTGGTTCGAGCGTATGTACTGTCGGCGGCTGGCGCCAATCGCGGGCGGTCGCATCCCGGCTTGCGCCGGGGCCCTGCTCCCTGCTCATGTCGCCCTCCGATAGGGCAGCACGATGCGGATCTCGAACTTGCCCCCCAGCATCTCGGTTTCCAGGCTCGCCTCGACGTCGAAATGCAGCGCCAGGCGCTCGCGGATGTTGGCGAGCGCCATGCGGTTGCCGGCGCGGTGCTGGTAATCCGGGTGATAGGGGTTGGCGAGCAACAGCCGCACCTGGTTCTTGTCGCGCGCGATGCTTATGCGCACCGTGCCCGCCTCCATGCCCGGCTCGATGCCGTGATAGATCGCGTTTTCAACCAGCGGCTGCAGCAGCAGCTGCGGCACCAGCGCGTCCTCGGGCATGGCGTCGATGTCCCATTCGATATGCAGCCGCTCGCCCAGGCGCAGCTGCTCCAGGCTCAGATATTGGCGGCATAGCGCGAGTTCCTCGGCCAGTGTTGACAGGCGCCGATTGTCCTGCATCAGCGCGCGAAACAGTTCGGCCAGATCTTCCAGCGCTTCCTCGGCGCGCTTGGGGTCGCTGCGAATGAGCGACAGCACCGCGTTGATGCTGTTGAACAGGAAATGCGGCCGGATGCGCGCCTGCAGGGCCTGCAGCCGGGCGTCCGCCAGGGCGGGAGAGTACGCGCGCCTGCGCCAGAAGAAATAGGCGGCGACGCATCCGGCAAGCAGCACGCCGAGCAGCGCGGCCCGCAGCAGCGTGTACGGCGTCGGTGCACCGCCGAGGACTGCGCCCAGTTGGAGCACCAGCGCGGTCCAGCCCGCAACCAGCAGCACCACTACGGCTATGCCCCTGGCGTAGCGCAGGCGCGCTAGCCATTTCGACAAGGCGTACAGGGACACCAGCGACAACAGCAGCACCGGCTCCAGCACCATCGCCGATTGCGCGAACTGCGGCGCGAACTGCGCCGCGTCCTGCGCCTGGATCAACGCGGCGGCGAAGCCCGCGGCATTGCCGAGCAGCAGGATGCGCACCGCCACTCCCAGGTTGCGGAAATCCGGCAGGGAGTCGGATGGTGCGTTTTGCTCTATACTTGACACAGATAAGATGTTGAAAATCTATATCAATTGGCGCAGAGGCGCCGGACCATTCCGATTCTGACTGCATTCAGTGCAATGAGCAAGAACACACCCAAGAAGACGCCGCCGCGCGCCGCCTGGTCGGGGCGATTCGCCGAACCGGTCGCAGAGCGCGTGCAGCGCTATACCGCTTCGATCTCCTTCGACAAACGCCTGGCCGAGCACGACATCCGCGGCTCGCTCGCGCACGCGCGCATGCTCGCCGCCCGCGCGGTGATCTCCAGGCGCGATCTCGCCGCGATCGAATCCGGCATGCGCAGCATCCTCGCCGAAGTGCGCAGCGGCAAGTTCAAGTGGTCGCTCGCAGCCGAGGACGTGCATCTCAACATCGAGCGGCGCCTGACCGCCCTCGCGGGCGATGCCGGCAAGCGCCTGCATACGGCGCGCTCGCGCAACGACCAGGTCGCCACCGATGTGCGCCTGTGGCTGCGCGACGCGATCGACGCGATAGCCGCGCAGCTGGCGGCGCTCCAAAAAGCCCTGCTCGACCTGGCCGAACACCACGCCGGCACGATAATGCCGGGGTTCACCCATCTGCAGGTGGCGCAGCCGGTGACCTTCGGCCACCACCTGATGGCCTATTTCGAGATGTTCGCGCGCGACCGCGAACGGCTCGCCGATTGCCGCAAGCGCGTGAATCGCCTGCCGCTGGGCGCGGCCGCGCTCGCGGGCACCTCATATCCGATCGATCGCGAGATGGTGGCGAAGGAACTGGGTTTCGACGGCGTCTGCGCCAATTCTCTCGACGCGGTATCGGACCGCGACTTCGCCGTCGAATTCTGCGCCGCGGCCGCGCTCATCATGACCCACATTTCGCGGCTGTCGGAAGAATTGGTGCTGTGGATGAGCCCGCGCTACGGCTTCATCCGCCTGCCCGACCGCTTCTGCACCGGCTCCTCCATCATGCCGCAGAAGAAGAATCCGGACGTGCCCGAACTCGCGCGCGGCAAGAGCGGCCGCGTGACCGGCCACCTGATGGCGCTGCTGATGCTGATGAAAGCGCAGCCGCTCGCCTACAACAAGGACAACCAGGAGGACAAGGAACCCTTGTTCGACACCGCCGATACGGTCCTGGACACGCTCGCGATTTTCACCGACATGGTTGCGGGCATCGAAGTCGATGCGGGCACGATGCGCGCTGCGGCGGCCGAAGGTCATTCGACCGCGACCGACCTTGCCGACTACCTGGTGAAGAAGGGCCTGCCGTTTCGCGACGCCCACGAAGCGGTGGCGCGCGCGGTGCGCGCGGCGGATGAGCGCGGCTGCGATCTCGCCGCGCTCGGCCTCGCGCAGTTGCGGCAGTTTTCGCCGCTGGTCGGTGCCGACGTGTTCAAGGTGCTGACTCTCGAGGGATCGCTCGCCAGCCGCAACCACGTCGGCGGCACCGCGCCCAAACGCGTGCGCGCCGCGATAAAGCACGCGCGCAAGTCCCTGAGATAAGCGCTCGATGGAAAAAATCGGCAAATACCAGGTCAGAAAAAAACTGGGGGAAGGCGCCACCAGCGAGGTGTATCTGTGCCACGATCCTTTCGCCAACCGCGATGTCGCGATCAAGGTCGTGTTTCCCGATTCGCTCACGGACGACGAGAACCGCAACCTGTTCAAGAAACTGTTCGTTACCGAGGCCTCGCTTGCCGGCAAGCTCGCGCATCCGCACATCGTGCAGATCTACGACGCGGTGGTGGACGAGGGCATCAGCTACGTGGTGATGGAATACGTGGACGGCGGCACCCTGGAGCCGCACTGCAACCCGGACGCCCTGCTGCCGGTGAACAGGATCGTCGAGCTCATATTCAAGTGCACGCGGGCGCTCGATTTCGCCAACCGCGCCGGGGTCATCCACCGCGATATCAAGCCGGCCAACATCCTGCTGCACGGCGAGACCGACATCAAGATTTCCGATTTCGGCTCGGCGCTGATCACCACCAGCATGGTGACCCAGGTGAGCGGCATCGGCTCTCCCGCCTACATGTCGCCGCAGCAGATCAAGGAGCATCCGCTCACGCTGCAGACCGACATCTATTCGCTCGGCGTGGTGATGTACCAGCTGCTGACCGGGCAATTGCCGTTCCAGGCGAGCAACAATTTCAGCATGATGTACCAGATCACCAACGTCGAGCCGCAGCCGCCGTCCAGCCTGCGTCCCGATATCCCGCCCGCGGTGGATCAGATCGTGCGCCGCGCGATGCAGAAAGAACTGGAGCAGCGCTACCAGAACTGGGATGAATTCTCCGACGACCTGGCCGCGGTCATCAGCAGCGAAGCGGCGGTGCAGAAGAAGGACGCATTCGCGGACAGCGAGAAATTCAACATCCTGCGCGACCTGCCTTTCTTCACCCATTTCAGCGATGCCGAACTGTGGGAAGTGATGCGCGTCAGCAGCTGGCAATACTGCAAGCCGGGCAAGGCCTTGATGTTCGAGGGACAGACCGGCGACTTCTTCTGCCTGCTCGCATCCGGCGAGGTCAAGGTGATAAAGCAGGGCAAGCTGCTCAACATACTCAACGCGGGCGAGTGCTTCGGCGAGATGGCCTATATCTCCCGGGACTCGGGCAGCGTACGCACGGCAGACGTCGTCACCCTGAGCGAAGCGCGCGTGATCACCATACGCAACGAGGACCTGGACCGGGCCTCGGATATCTGCCGCCACAAATTCGATCGCGCCTTCATGGCGATCCTGGTCGAGCGCCTGTCGCTGTCCAACACGCGGCTGATCGGCGTTTAGGCCTGCCCCTGCAGTGCGCGGCGCGAGCGGACCGCGGCGGCCAGGCGCTCGAGTACAGCGGCCGTTTGCTCCCAGCCGATGCAGCCGTCGGTGACGCTCTGGCCGTAGCGCAGGTCTTTCAGTTCGTCCGTGATCGCCTGCTTGCCCTCGACCAGATGGCTTTCCAGCATCACGCCGCAGATGGCGCGCGAGCCGCCGGCGATCTGGTCCGCCACGCAGGCGGCGACTTCGGGCTGTTTGCGATAGTCCTTGCCGCTGTTGCCGTGGCTGCAGTCGACGATCAGTCGCGGCGGCAGCCCGGCCTGGGCCAGCGCGGCGGCGGCGCGGCGCACGCTGGCGGCGTCGTAGTTGGGCCCGGCATCCGACCCGCGCAAGATCAGGTGACCATAGGGATTGCCGGTGCTCTCGACGATCATCGCCCTGCCCTCGAGCGAAACCGAGGGGAAGGTGTGCGGCTGCGCGGCCACCAGGATCGCGTCCACGGCGGTCTGCACGCTGCCATCGGTGGCGTTCTTGAACCCCACCGGGGCCGACAGCGCCGAAGCCATCTGCCGGTGCAGCGGGCTCTCCACCGTGCGCGCGCCGATCGCGCCCCAAGTAAGCAGTTCGGCGTAATACTGCGGCGTCACCAGGTCGAGGATTTCGGAGGCTGCGGGAACGCCCAGCCGGGCGCAGTCGAGCAGGATGCGGCGCGCAAGGCGCAGGCCTGCGCCGATATCGCCGCGGCCATCCAGGTCCGGATCGTAGATCAGGCCCTTCCACCCCAGGCGCGTCCTCGGCTTCTCGAAGTAAACGCGCATCACCAGGTACAGCGCATCGGCCGCATGCAACGAGAATTCGCGCAGCCGCCGCGCATATTCGAGCGCGGACCCGGGTTCGTGGATGGAGCAGGGGCCGACAATCGCGAGCAGCCGCTCATCCTCGCCGCGCAATATGGCCTGCACGGCAGCACGCGCCTGCGCGATATGCGCCGCCTCGGCTTCGCCTGCCGGCAGCTCGACGTGCAATTGCCGCGGCGCGGGCAGCAGATCTTCGCGCGCGATGTGGAGGTCGGAGATTCTTGTGGGCATGGTTTATTTGAGCGCCAGCTACCGCGGCAGCATTACCTCGGGGATCAGGCCTGGACGGCAGGCGCGGCGCGTCAACTGGCAACCGGCGGCGGCGGAATACGGCAGGCGAATAGCGCGGCCAGTGTAGCACGTCGCTTGCCAGGTAAACCAGCTACGGCGAATCCGGGGCCTGAACCGCGGGTCGGACGCACACGACCCTGCTCCGACCATGCCCATCCGCCTGAACCGGTCATCGGCGAGCGATGTCGTCCCTGCGTCTGCGCGCCAGCTGATACGCAAGAAAGCTGACCACGAAAATATTGCCCGCGAGCACTAGCGCGTTGACCAGCGACGCCTGGTGCGCAAGATGGCTGACCTCGAAGGGTATATAGATCCCGCCTGACAATGCTCCGAGCCACTCGCCCCAGGCGCGACCGTTCCAGAGTCCGTAGGCTTCGAGCACGCGCACCGCGACGTAGCCGAAGGCAAGCAGCACCAGCGAGCGCACATCGGCGCCGGGCAGAAGTCCGGCGTAATGCAAAAGGATGGACGGATAGCGGGCATCGGGATTCAGCTTGAAATGGCCGATCAACTCCAGCGCGAGGTGGCGCACATCGTGATGCACCAAGTCCAGCAGGCCGATGACTGCGGCAAATGCAGCGATGCCCTTGATCGCCTCGAAGGCGGCGATCGCACGCAGGGCCCGCCGCTTTGCGACAGCGTGGCCCGCTTCGGCCACGCGGATTCGGTCCGGTTTAGCCATGGCCCTGCTGCGCTTTCGTGATGGACATACTGGTCGCGCAGACTGCCGGAGGGAGATGTGAAGAATTGCCGCTACCTTTCCAGGCAGGAAAAGTGCCTGGGTGCAAGCCGCTATCCCCTCCCGGTGAGAATCTCGCGTTTGATGTCCGTAATGTCCCGCGCGCGAGTCGCCGGAGCCACGTTGCATTGTCCATGACGCGGACAGTGTGAACTGCGCGGGCAGATTATGCGAGCAGGTTGCTTCAGGGAATCCTCAACCCAGGCGATGCTGAGAATATTGGCTACTGCGCGAATGGCCTCCGCTGCAACACGGCCTATCTTCGCCTGTCCGCCTTTACGAAAGCAGTCTTCCCCGACGCTGTCCACGATCTGCGCTCCCTTGGAATCGTTCGAGGACAGCGCGGGCGCGAGGTCGATGCCTACCGACAGCACGTGGGGAACACCCGCCATGTCACGGGTGCGCAGCGTGTGACAACAATAGATTTGCCAGCGATCGTTTTCCCTGAGCAAGGAAATCTGCGAACTCGTGTCGTTGGGGGCATTGCCCACCATGCGGAACACGGCCCAATGCGGGCAGGGGTCGGTAGCCTGCGTCATATTGCCCCAGGGGAGCGGGATGCCGTTGCCGCGATAGACGGCGCGAAATTGTCCCAGCGCAGTCGCGTCGAAAAAGTGCCAGTACGGATAAGGAGACACCTTCGTCATTCTGCGCATGACGACCGCCGGCGTCAGCTCGAGCAAGCGTCTGGACTCGATTCGATATCGCTCTCTGGTGAGGAAGCGGCGAAACGGCACTTTCGGGCAAAGCAGGGCGCCGGCGAAGAAGCTGCATTCGAAATCCCTCCACGCGAGCAGTATGTCCTTTGCTTCGATGCCGCTATGAAAGGCCGAACCGCTGTCCGGGCTTTCCCCCATTTCCCCTCCCGTGGCGTGGGGGGATTTCATTCCGTCTCCGCCGTGCAGCATCTTGTGCCCGATGTGAGACGCCAGATCGAACTTCAGTCGCGCCGGATCTGCCTGCAGGGCTTTGTTCAGATATACGGTACCTGGAGAATCAAAAAAAGAGCGCACGATGCTCCGCACTCCGTGGTCGTTGTCCCGCGCCAGCACCGGCTTGCGCTCGAACCAGCGGATCTCGAGTCCATGGCGCTTGCATAGCGCCAGCAGATCATCGACTTTGAGCGGGAACGCCCGCCCGCCGACGTTTTCGGCAGCACGCTCCAAATCGGGAAATTCGTTGCGTGAGGTTTCCTGATGCGCGCGAATCAGCAGATGCGCGAACTGGCGCCCGGTGGTGCCGGTCTGCGACAGCAACTCGGGGATCGCGGCCTGCAGCAGGTTCTTGGAGAAAAGAAAGGAAGGTTCGAACGGAATCCCTGCCGCACCGCCGGCGGCCTTTTCCCGGCTTGCCGGGGCGAATTCCGCATTCTGGTCGAGAAACCACGCCGGCTTGCGCTGGAACACGCCCGCAATCAATGCGAGCACTTCCTGGGACGGACTGCGCCGCCCGCTTTCGATCATGCTGAGGTAGGACACGGATGGAGCGGATTTCGGATCGATCTGGGCACAGCGCGCAGACAGATCGTCGAGCGTAATCCGGTGCTCCTTGCGCAGCGCCCGCAGTTTCGTGCCGAGGAAGTGGTTGTTCCTGATGATTGCTTCCATGCGCCGCCCGTCCAGTAAAAATGGCCTTGTGAACTTGCGCCAGCTTAATGCTGTGAAATTAACATTGTCAACTTTTATTATGTGGATTTCACACCCCACCTCCTTTACGGTGCACTCACCCGCTCACTCACCCGGAAGGAGATAGGCATGATCAAGAACCCGAGCAAGCACGCTGCTGCGATCGAAGCGATCGAGGAAGACTGGAAAGAGAACCCGCGCTGGCGCGGCGTCAAGCGCGGCTATACCGCCGAGGACGTGTTCCGTCTGCGCGGGTCGCTGCTCGTGGAGCATACGCTGGCCCACCGCGGCGCCGACAAGCTGTGGCGCCTGCTCAACACCACGCCTTTCGTCAACACGTTGGGCGCGCTGACCGGCAATCAGGCGATGCAGCAGGTGAAGGCCGGGTTGAAGGCGATCTACCTCTCCGGCTGGCAGGTTGCTGCCGACGGCAACGACTCATGCCAGATGTATCCCGACCAGTCGCTGTATTCGGTGTCGAGCGTGCCCAGCGTGGTGCGCCGGATCAACAACGCCTTCATGCGCGCCGACCAGTTGCATCATGCCGAGGGCGACGATTCAGTGGACTGGTTTGCGCCTATCGTGGCCGACGCCGAATCGGGTTTCGGCGGCGTGCTCAATGCGCACGAGCTGATGAAGGCGATGATCGAGGCCGGCGCGGCGGGCGTGCACTTCGAGGACCAGCTGGCGTCGGTCAAGAAATGCGGCCACATGGGCGGAAAAGTACTCGTGCCCACGCAGGAAGCGGTGCAAAAGCTGTGCGCGGCGCGGCTCGCCGCCGACGTCATGGGCGTGCCCACCGTGCTGCTTGCGCGCACGGACTCCGAAGCGGCGACGCTCGTCACCAGCGACGTCGACGAAAACGACAAGCCGTTCATCACCGGCGAGCGCACCGCAGAAGGCTACTACCGCGTGCGCGCGGGCTTCGACCAGGCGGTGTCGCGCGGCCTCGCTTATGCGGCCTACGCGGACCTGATCTGGTGCGAGACCGGGACGCCCGATCTCGCGTTCGCCAAGAAATACGCCGAAGCGATCCGCAAGGTCTATCCGGACAAGATGCTCGCCTACAACTGCTCGCCGTCTTTCAACTGGCGCAAGAACCTCGACGCCGCGACGATTGCGAAATTCCAGCGCGAACTCGGCGCCATGGGCTACAAGTTCCAGTTCATAACGCTCGCCGGCTTCCACGCGCTCAACTACGGCATGTTCGAACTGGCTACCGGCTACGCACACGAACAAATGAGCGCCTATGTGCGCCTGCAGGAAGCCGAATTTGCCGCCGAGAAGCATGGCTACACTGCGGTACGGCACCAGCGCGAAGTCGGCACCGGCTACTTTGACGCCCTGACGCAGGCCATCCAGGGCGCGCAGTCTTCGACCACGGCCTTGTCCGGCTCCACGGAAGAAGAGCAATTCCACGACGAGCCGGCCAAAATCGCCGCCGTGGCCTGAAACGAAACCGCGCCCGCACCGCCGGAAGCGCGCGTCCCTGCAGGCCGGACGCGCGCTTCGGGGGCGGCGGCCACGCATGGCATGAACCCACAATAAACCTACTCTGCCGATCGAGGAGTTTTTCGCATGAAACAAGACGCATCGTTTTCGCCGGGTGTGACGATACTCGGCCGCATCACGCCGGAGTACGCCGACATTCTTACGCCGCAGGCTCTGGCCTTTCTCGCCCTGCTGTCGCGCCGGTTTGAACCGCGCCGCCGCGAACTCCTGGCCGCACGCGCGCAGCGGCAGATCGAATTCAACGCAGGCAAGCTGCCGGATTTCCTGCCGGAAACCGCGCAGGTCCGAAGCGCAGACTGGACGGTGGCGCCGTGTCCGGCGGATCTGGAGGATCGTCGCGTCGAAATCACTGGTCCGACAGACCGCAAGATGGTGATCAACGCGCTGAATTCCGGCGCCAATGTATTCATGGCGGACTTCGAGGATGCAAATGCCCCGACCTGGGACAATATGCTCCAGGGCCAGATCAACCTGCGCGACGCCATGCGCAAGACCATCACGTTCGAGCAAAACGGCAAACAATACCGCCTCAAGGACAAAGTGGCGGTGCTGATGCCGCGTCCGCGCGGCTGGCACCTGGACGAGAAGCACCTGCTGATCGACGACAGCCCCGTCGCCGCCGGCATTTTCGATTTCGCGCTCTACTTCTTCCACAATGCGAAGGAAGCGCTCGCGCGCGGCACCGGTCCCTATTTCTACCTGCCGAAGATGGAATCACATCTCGAGGCGCGGCTGTGGAACGACATCTTCAACCTGGCGCAGGATGAACTCGGCGTA
>JAKAIH010000038.1 GCA_021825225.1 Pseudomonadota bacterium | reverse complement strand
CGAACGCATACTCGAACTCGACCCCCGGGGGCAGTACCCGCTGCTCGCAGCCAGCCGTCTGTACGCCGAGATTCCGGATGAAGCGCGGACACGCAGCATGCTCGACTTCGTCTATCGCCAATACCTCCTCGACCCCAACCGGCGCTGGCCCTGGCTCGCGCATGCCACCTTCCTCGCCAAGTATCGCCTGAAGGACATGACCCTGGCGCTCAAATACGCCGACGCGCTGCAGAAATACACCACGGCGAAGGACGTTCCGGCCTGGGCGATCACCATGGGCATATTCATCCGCGAAGACCTGAACGAACTGGAAACGGAGCGGATCATGATAGGCGGGATGATCGCCAGCGGCCGGATCACCGATCCCAGCGAACTGAAATTTCTCGATGGCCGCCTGCACGAAATCGAAGCGCGCCTGAAGAAAAAGGCGGAGAAAGCGAAACGCTAAGGTGACTTGTCAGGATATCGACATATCTGTCTGAATTCCGACTAATTCGCGCCGGAACCGGCTTCAAAATGTGAAATATCTCACTTAAAACCGGGCATGGATATTGCTCCAATCTCTTCACCAATAATATTCTCCAATGGGGGAACCGAGATGAAAGCGAAACAGTCGGGCTTTACTCTGGTCGAAATCGCCATCGTACTGGTGATCATCGGCCTGCTGCTGGGCGGCATCCTGAAAGGCCAGGAAATGATCACCCAGGCCAAGATCAAGAACGTCATCAACGACATGAACGGCATTACGGCGGCGCTGAATTCCTACCAGGACCGATACCGAGCTCTGCCGGGAGACGACAAGGGGGCCGCAGGCCGTTGGTCGACAGATGCCACGGTGAAAAATGGAGATGGCGATGGCGTCATTTCGGGCCTCTGGGTGCCTGCTACTCCAGCAACCGACGAGACGGCCCAGTTTTGGTTGCATTTGCGCAAAGCCGGATTTATCGCCGGGACCGGCCTGGATAATCCGTTCAATGCGCTCAGCGGAAAAATGGGCGTGCAAACGGGCAATGGGCCGGCACCGGGTGTGGCTGCAACTGCGGTCATGGCGTCAAGCGCACCCGTAGTCGCAGGCTTCACCGGGCTGATCATGTGCACCGCCAACCTGCCTGACAAGATGGCGATTTCCGTCGATGCCCAGACGGACGACGGCTCCGCCTCGACCGGGAGCGTGCGCGGGCAGGACCAGGCAGGCGTGGCAAATCCGGCGCCGGCGGCCGATTTGGTGGGGAAAGCTTACGTCGAAGACGGCACCAAGAGCTACCTCCTCTGCCGCACCATGCTGTAAGCGGCTGCGACCATCCGCGCAACGCGGATGACAAGGAGTGCAGAAAAAGGCCGGCCTCGCCGGCCTTTTTCATTCTCACCCCTGTAGCATCCTCCGCTCCGCCGCCTCCAGCGCATCCGGCGCGCCCAGCAGCACCACCACGTCGCCTGCCTCGAAGCGCGTCTGCGGGCCGGGTTCGCCGACGCGAATACCGCGCCGGCGCACCCGCGGCAGCCGGCGCTGCGGGTTTCGGTTGCGCCAGCGTGGATTGCGTAAGCTACGCAACTTGCGTATGATATTTGCGTGAAAGCCTTGTTCGTCGAGTTGCCTGCGTTTGCTCGCCATCGCGCCGACTATCTGGACGACGAGGGATTCAGGGCCTTGCAAAACGCTTTGCTGGAAAACCCGGAAGCAGGCGACATAATCGAAGGCACAGGCGGACTGCGCAAGGTGCGCCGCGCCGATGCGCGCCGCGGCAAGGGTAAGCGTGGCGGTCTTCGCGTGATCTACTTCTGGTGGAGCGCGGGGGACCAGTTCTGGCTCTACACGCTTTACGACAAGGACACGATAGACGATTTGAGCGCCAAGGAACGTGCCGCATTGAAGGAGATGCTGAAGAGCGAACTGAGCGCAAGGAGAAAGGCATGAAACGCAATGTATTTTCTGAGCTGACCGAGGGCTTCGATGCACTCAAGGCCGAGCGCGGGGGCAAGATCACTCTGCGCACCCATACGGTCAAGAGAAAGCCGGTAGCTGCCGTGACCGCCGAGGAGCTCGTGAGCATTCGGCAGAGTTTGAAATTGTCGCGGGCGGTATTCGCCCGTTATCTGCGCGCCAACGAGCGCACGCTGGAAAATTGGGAACAAGGCCGCGCCAAGCCGAACGCCCAAGCAGCGCTGTTAATCCGCCTGGTCGCGCTTTACCCGGATACGGTCAAGCGCCTGGCTGCGGTGTGACGATTCGAACGCAGGCGCAGATAGGTTCCAGCGAGCCTGACTATACCAAGGTCAATTAAAACTTAGTATAGCGGCGAGCCGCCCCGCCTCTGACGCCAATGGCGTCGCACCACTCGCCCATCTATTTCGTCCCCTGCAGCAGGCGGATCTCCGCCGCCTCCAGCGCATCCGGCGCGCCCAGCAGCACCACCACGTCGCCCGCCTCGAAGCGCGTCTGCGGGCCGGGTTCGCCGACGCGTATGCCGCGCCGGCGCACCCGCGTCACCGCAGCACTCAACGCTGCCAGCTCGAGTTCGGCCAGGGTTCTGCCTACCGCATAAGCACCCTGGGTGAGGGTGACCGAATGCAGGCGCGGCTGCTGCTCGGCCGCATCCGCCGCGACGTCGTCCTCGCCGCGAAAAAAGCCGCGCAGCAGGCTGTAGCGGCTGTGGCGCACCTCGCGCACGCGATGCACCACGCGCGCCAGCGGCACGCCCATCAGCACCAGTGCGTGGCTGGCGAGCATCAGGCTGGACTCGAAGGCGTCGGGCACCACCTCGGCCGCGCCGGCCGCCTGCAGCCGCTCCATGTCCGCGTCGTTGAGCGTGCGCACGATCACCGGCAAGGCCGGGTTGATCGCATGCGCATGCTGCAGGATCCTGAGCGAGGCCGGCGTATCCGCGAAGGAAATCACCAGCGCGCTGGCGCGCGCCAGGCCGGCGGCGATCAGCGCTTCGCGCCGCGCGCCGTCGCCGTACACCACGGTCTCGCCAGCGGCGGCGGCCTCGCGCACCCGTTCCGGGTCGAGGTCCAGCGCTATGTAGCTGATGCCTTCCTGTTCGAGAAAGCGCGCCAGGTTCTGCCCGGTGCGGCCATAGCCGCACAGCACCACGTGCTTGGCGGCCGCCATGCCGGTCACCGCGATCTGGTGCAGCGCGAGCGAGCGCAGCATCCACTCCGAGGCGACGAAGCGCAGCACCAGCTTGTCGCTGTAATGGATCAGGATGGGCGTGCTCAGCATGGAGAGCAGCATCGCCGCGAGCACCGGCTGCAGCAGGGCGTCGTCCACGAGCTGCACGCCGCCCGCCTGCGCCAGCAACACGAAGCCGAACTCGCCCGCCTGCGCCAGCGCCAGCGCGGTGCGCAGGGCGTTGCCCGGGGTGGCTCCGAACAGGCGCGACAGCGCCACGATCAGCGCGAATTTGAACAGCACCGGCCCGATGAACAGCAACAGCACCAGCGCGAACCGGTCGACCACCACCGACACATCGAGCTGCATGCCGATGGTGACGAAGAACAGGCCCAGCAGCAGATCGCGGAAGGGCTTGATGTCGTCTTCCACCTGGTGGCGGTATTCGGTTTCGGAGATCAGCATGCCGGCGAGAAACGCGCCCAGCGCGAGCGACAAGCCCGCAAGCTCGGTGGCCCAGGCGAGGCCCAAGGTGATCAGCAGCACATTGAGCACGAACAGCTCGTGCGAGCGGCGCCGCGCCACGACGTGGAACCAGCTGCGCATCAGCTTCTGGCCGGCGAACAGGATCAGGAGCAGCACCACCGCGGCCTTCGCCAGTGCCAGCGCCAGCACCGGCGCCAGATGCTCGGTCGGCTGTGCCAGCGCCGGGATCAGGATCAGCAGCGGCACCACCGCCAGATCCTGAAACAGCAGGATGCCGATGACCTCGCGCCCATGCGCCGATTCGAGCTGCATGCGTTCGGCCAGGAGCTTGATCACGATCGCGGTCGAGGACATGGCGAGCGCCCCGCCCAGCGCGAAGCCGAGCTGCCAGGGGAAGCCCAGCAGCCAGGCGCCCACGGTCGGCGCGAACACGGTGAGCAGCACCTGCACCATCCCCAGGCCGAACACCACGCGGCGCATGTTGAAGAGTTTGGGCAGGCTGAACTCCAGCCCGATGGAGAACATCAGGAACACCACACCGAACTCGGCCAGATAGGCATAGCCGGATTCCTTGCTCGCCGGGACCCAGTGCAGGGCATGCGGCCCGATGGCGACGCCGACCAGGAGGTAGCCGAGGATGGGCGGCAGATGCAGGCTGCGCGCCAGCACCACCACCAGCACGGCGCTGGCCAGCAGTATCAGCACCAGCTCCAGGGGATTGCTCATCGGATGTCGGCGTGCGGGAAGGGAGTCAGTGGGGTTCTGATATACTTTGAGCCATGATACCTGCAGCATCCCGCATGGACAAAATACTACCGTCCAAGACCGCGCTGGAGCTGGCAAAACAGGTGCTCGCCATCGAAGCAGAGGCCATCCAGGGCCTCGCTGCGCGGCTGGGCCCGAGCTTTCTCGACGCCGTGGCGCTGCTGCTCAACTGCAAGGGGCGCGTGGTCGTGAGCGGCATCGGCAAGTCCGGCCATATCGCGCGCAAGATTGCTTCCACCATGGCCAGCACCGGCACGCCGGCCTACTTCGTGCATCCGGCCGAGGCGAGCCACGGCGATATCGGCATGATCGCGCGCGACGACGTGCTGATCGCGTTGTCGAACTCGGGCGAAAGCGAGGAACTGCTCACCATCGTGCCCCTGCTCAAGCGCCAGGGGGCGCGCCTGATCGCGATCACCGGCAACTCGAATTCGTCGTTGGCGCGCGAGGCCGATGTGCACCTGGATGCGCGCGTCGACAAGGAGGCCTGTCCGCTGAACCTGGCCCCCACCGCCAGCACCACCGCCGCGCTGGCCCTGGGCGACGCGCTGGCGGTCGCGCTGCTCGACGCGAAGGGCTTCGGCGCCGAGGATTTCGCGCGCTCGCATCCGGGCGGCGCGCTGGGGCGGCGCCTGCTCACGCACGTGCGCGACGTCATGCGCACCGGCGAGGACGTGCCCGCGGTGTCCGACAGCGCCGGTTTTTCCGAGGCGCTGCTGGAGATGTCGAAAAAGCGCATGGGCATGACCGCGGTGCTCGACGCCGCCGCGCGTGTTTGCGGCGTGTTCACCGACGGCGACCTGCGCCGCACGCTGGCTCACGTCGACGACATCAGGGCGGCGCGCATCGTCGACATCATGACGCGCGGGCCGCGCACCATCGGCCCCGACAAGCTGGCGGTCGAAGCGGTGCAGATCATGGAGGAGCGCAAGGTCAACCAGCTGCTGGTGGTGGGCGAGGACGGCCGGCTCGTGGGCGCGCTGAACATGCATGACCTGTTCCGCGCCAAGGTAATCTGAATCAGGATGGGTGACGCACTGGAGCGCAAGCGGCTGGACGACGCACCGGGGCGCGAGGGCCTGAACGGCGCGCTCAGGCGCGCCAAGGACCTGAAGCTGATGATATTCGACGTCGACGGCGTCATGACCGACGGCACGCTCTATTACTCCGAACGCGGCGAGGAGCTGAAGGCGTTCAACATCCAGGACGGCCTCGGCATCAAAATGCTGCGGCTATCGGGCGTGGAGGTCGCGCTGATCACCGGCAGGAAATCGCGTGCGGTGGAACTGCGCGCGGCCAACCTTGGCATCGCGCACCTCTACCAGGGGGTAGAGGACAAGCGCGAGGCCCATGCCGCGCTGCTGGCGCAGCTGCGTCTCGCTACGGAGCAATCGGGCTGCATGGGCGACGATCTGCCCGACCTGCCGCTCGTCACCCGCTGCGGCTTTGCCGCGACCGTGCCCGCGGCGCCGGAGGCGTTGAAAACCCGCGCCCACTATGTGACGCGCGCGAGCGGCGGGCATGGCGCCGTGCGCGAAGTATGCGAATTGATCCTGCGCGCGCAGGGCGCGCTCGAACGCGCCATCGGCGCCCATCTGCAATGAGGCGCCGGCGATGAAACGCGACCGCGCATCGAACCTGTTTCCGCTGCTGCTGATGCTGGCGCTGGCGGCGGCCAGTTTGTGGCTGGAGCGCGCGGTGCAGGCGCCCGAGCACGACAAGTCCGGCAAGCTGCGCCACGATCCGGATTTCATCGCCGAGGACTTCGGCATCACCAAGATGGGGGCCAGCGGCAAACCCGAGTACAGTCTTTCCGCCGTGCGCATGCTGCATTATCCCGACGACGACAGCACGGACATCGTGGAACCGCGCCTGGTGCAGCGCCACGACCAGGCCGCCCCCATCGTGATCCGCGCCGACCGCGGCCTGATCTCCAGGAACGGCGACGAGGCGAGTTTCTTCGGCAACGTAGTGGTGGTGCGCGAGGCGAGCCGCGAGCACAGCGAATTGCGCATGCATACCGAATATCTGCAAATCGTCCCCGACCGCGATCTGGCGCGCACCGACAAGCCGGTGACCATCACCGAGGGCCGCTCCCGGCTTGCCGGAGTCGGCATGGAATTCAACAACAAAACGCGGCAGTTCACGCTGCTGTCGCAGGTGCGAGGCACTTTCGATGCGGGCAAATAAACTAGCCATCGTGCTCTTGTGCGGCTGCTGCCTGGGACTGGCCGCAGCGGCGCAGGCAGAGCAGGCCGACCGGGGGAAGCCCATCAACCTGGAATCCGACCGCATGCACGTCGACGACGCGCAGAAAACGAGCGTGTTCGAGGGGCGGGTGGTGATGACGCAGGGGACGCTCAGCATACACGCCGACAAAGTCACGGTGCGCCAGGACAAGGACGGCTATCAGTACGGCACCGCCATCGGCCACCCTGCCACTTTCCGCCAGAAGCGCGACGGCGCAGAGGGCTACATCCAGGGCGAAGCCGATCGCATCGAATACAACGGCAAGCTGGACCGGGTGGAGTTCTTCGATCATGCGCGCCTGCTGCGCGAGCCCGCGGACGAAGTGCGCGGCAACTACATCTCCTACGACGCGCGCACCGAGTATTTCAGCGTGAGCGGCGGCCCCGGCACCAGCGCGGGCGACGGCACCCAGGGCAGGGTGCATGCGGTGATCCAGCCGCGCACCGGCGCCGAAGCGGCCGGCAAGGCTCCCGCGACCGACGCCAGCAAGCGCTAGCGGCGATGAGCGAGCTCAAAGCCAGCAATCTGAAAAAGCGCTACAAGTCGCGCACCGTGGTGCAGGACGTGTCGCTGGAAGTGCAAAGCGGCGAGGTCGTGGGCCTGCTCGGCCCCAACGGCGCCGGCAAGACCACCTGCTTTTACATGATGGTCGGTCTGGTGCGCCTGGACGGCGGCAGCATCGGCCTCGACGGCACGGACATCAGCAAGTTTCCGATCCACCGCAGGGCGCGCCTCGGCCTGTCCTACCTGCCCCAGGAAACTTCGGTGTTCCGCAAGCTGACGGTGCAGGAGAACGTGCAGGCGGTGCTCGAGCTGCAGGATCTGTCGGAAACGCAGATCGAGGAGCGCCTGGAGAGCCTGCTGCATGAGCTGCATATCGCGCACCTGCGCAACAACCCGGCACTGTCGCTCTCCGGCGGCGAGCGCCGCCGCGTCGAAATCGCGCGCGCGCTGGCCACCCGCCCCAGCTTCATTCTGCTGGACGAGCCCTTCGCCGGCGTCGATCCGATCGCCGTGCTCGACATCCAGAAAATCATCGGTTTTCTCAAGCAGCGGGGTATCGGCGTGCTGATCACCGATCACAATGTGCGCGAAACCCTGGGCATCTGCGACCACGCCTATATCATCAACGAAGGATCGGTGCTGGCGCAGGGCAAGCCGGATGAAATCGTCTATAATGAAAACGTGAGACGGGTGTATCTGGGAGAGCATTTCCGCATGTAGCCCAAGGTCTGACACGACCCCGACGCTACGCTTCCCCCTCTCAAGATGAAACAAACACTGCAACTAAAGCTGTCGCAACAGCTGACCCTGACTCCACAGTTGCAGCAATCCATACGGCTGCTGCAACTGTCCACCCTCGAGCTGAACCAGGAGCTGGAAAAGTTCCTCATGGAAAATCCGCTGCTGGAGCGCGAGGATGCGGAACCCGAATCCATCGGCGCGCCCCCGAACGGAGCAAGTCGCGAGGAATATGCTGCGGGCGAGAGCGGTGCGCCGGCCAGCGACCCGCCCTCCGGCGACGCGGCCGAGATCGACTGGTTTACCGATGCGCCCGCTGCAGGTCCGAGGCGCGAGGACGGCGAGGAATCGGACTATCCGCAGCTGGCGGCCGTCGCCCCCACGCTGAGCGACCACCTGATCGGGCAGTTGGCCCTGACCCAGCTGTCGGCGCGCGACAAGAGCCTGGTCAACACCCTGATCGCCGCGCTGGACGAGGCCGGCTACCTGTCGCAGAGCCTGGAGGAAATCGTCGAACTGCTGCCGCCGGAACTGGAGGTCGGGCTGGACGAGTTGCAGATCGCCCTGCATCATCTGCAGAGCTTCGACCCTACCGGCGTCGGCGCGCGCTCCCCGGCCGAGTGCCTCGAGCTGCAACTGAAAGCGCTGCCGGCCGACACCCCGGGGCGCGAGCTCGCCATCGACATCGTACGCGGGCAGCTCGAGGCGCTCGCCGCGCACGACTATGCCCGGCTGAGGCGGCAACTGCGCTGCGACGACGAAAGCCTGCGCCGCGCACAGCACCTGATCCAGAGCCTCAATCCCCACCCCGGCGCCGAATATGCGGCGAGCGAGACGCGCTATATCGTGCCGGACGTGATCGTGAGGAAAGTGAAGAATGCCTGGATCGCCAGCCTCAATCCCGACGCCATGCCGAAGCTGCGCATCAACCGCATGTACGCAGAAATTCTGCAAAACAGGTCGCACTCGGCCTCAGGCCCGATGTCCAACCAGCTGCAGGAGGCACGCTGGCTGATCAAGAACGTGCAACAGCGCTTCGAGACCATACTGCGGGTGGCGCAGGCGATCGTGGAACAGCAACGGCATTTCTTCGACCACGGCGAAGTGGCGATGCGGCCGCTGGTGTTGCGCGAAATTGCCGAAACCCTGGGTCTGCACGAGTCCACGGTCTCGCGCGTCACCACGCAGAAATTCATGGCCACGCCGCGCGGGATCTTCGAATTGAAATATTTTTTCGGCAGCCATGTGGCCACCGAGACTGGCGGCGCCTGCTCCGCCACCGCGATCCGCGCGCTGCTGAAACAGCTGGTCCACGCCGAGGACGGCCAGAAGCCGCTGTCCGACAGCAAGATCTCCCAGATTCTCGGCGAGCAAGGCATCGTAGTGGCGCGCCGCACTATCGCCAAGTACCGGGAATCACTGAATATTCCTCCAGTTAGCCTGCGAAAGTCGCTGTAACTTCAAAAGGAGTCGAAGATGAACGTCCAGGTCAGTGGTCATCACGTCGAAGTCACCCCGGCCATCCGCGATTACGTGCTGTCCAAGCTGGAGCGGGTGCAGCGCCATTTCGATCAGGTTATCGACATCAACGTCATCCTGTCGGTGCAAAAACTGCGGCAGAAAGCGGAAATCAGCGTACACATGCGCGGCAAGGACATCCACGTGGAAAGCGACGACGAGGACCTGTACGCCGCCATCGACCTGATGATGGACAAGCTCGACCGCCAGATCATCAAGCACAAGCAGAAGGCCTTTTCCCACCCCCACGACGCCCTGAAACGCCAGTCTGCGGAGGAGTAACCCGCGCATTGGAATTGCGGTAGAATGGCGCGCCTTCCGGCCGCACCCGCCCGATCCGGGCGCGCCGGAATCCCGCCGCCCATTTCTCTCGCTCTATGAATCTCATTTCAAAACTGCTACCGCCCTCGAACATCGTCCTCGACCTCGAGGTCAGCAGCAAGAAGCGCATGTTCGAACAGGCCGGCCTTATTTTCGAGAATAACCAGGGGCTTGCACGCAGCCTCGTGTTCGACAGCCTGTTCGCGCGCGAGCGTCTGGGCTCGACCGGCCTGGGTCAGGGGGTGGCTATTCCGCACGGCCGGATCAAAGGCCTGCGCGAAGCGGTCGCCGCATTCGTGCGCCTCAGCGCCCCGGTGCCCTTCGACTCCCCCGACGGCAAACCGGTGAAGCTGTTGTTCGTGCTGTTGGTGCCCGAGCAGGCTACCGAACAGCATCTGCAAATCCTGTCCGAACTGGCGCAGATGTTTTCCGATCCGGACCTGCGCGAGCAGCTGGTCCAGGCCAAGGACGCCGGCGGACTGCACCAGCTCATCAGCAATTGGCAGCCTGATGTTACAGACCAGCATCGCGCAGCTGTATGAGGACAACGCAGCAAGGCTGGGCTTAGGCTGGGTCACCGGCCGCGGCGGTGAAGCGCTGCCGGTGCGCCGCGACAGCACCGACGCCGCAGCGCTCGTCGGCCATCTCAATCTGATCCATCCCAATCGCATCCAGGTGCTCGGCCGGCGCGAGCTCGCCTATATCGACGGCTATAGCGGGGATGCCACGGGCCAGGTCATCGCCAATCTGTTTGCGGCCGAACCGGCCGCCATCGTCCTCGCCGACGGCGTGGCCGCACCACAGGCGCTGCTGCGCTCGGCCGAGGCGAGAAGCGTGCCGGTGCTGGCGACCGCCGTCGCCGCCGATGCCGTCATCGACACCCTGCGCCGTTACCTCGCCAAAGTGTTGGCGGATTCGACTTCCATGCACGGCGTGTTCATGGACGTGCTCGGGCTGGGGGTGCTGATCACCGGCGAATCGGGGGTGGGCAAAAGCGAGCTCGCGCTGGAACTGATCAGCCGCGGCCACGGCCTCGTCGCCGACGACGTGGTGGAGATTTCGCGCATCGCCGCCAAGACGCTGGAAGGGCGCTGCCCGCCGCTGCTGAAGGATTTCCTCGAGGTGCGCGGCCTGGGCGTGCTCAATATACGCGTCATTTTCGGCGAGACGGCA
>JAKAIH010000037.1 GCA_021825225.1 Pseudomonadota bacterium | reverse complement strand
ATGCCAGCGCCGCAGCCGGGGCTGCTCAACTTCCGAACACACCTTGACACAGCGAATGAGAACCATTATTATTTTCTCATTGCGAGCAATTTTATGAGGCTGCCGTGAAACGAATTCTTGCTCTGAATGCGCTGGCGCTGACCGGACTGAGCTCTGGCTTTTTCAGCAGTATTGCTACGGCTGCGGACGATAGCCTTAATGTCACGATCAAGGATCACCGCTTCGATCCTTCCCAACTGGAAGTCCCTGCAGGCAGAAAATTGAAACTGACGGTGAAGAACCTCGACCCTACCCCGGAAGAATTCGAAAGCCATGATCTCAAGCGTGAAAAGATCATCCCCGGCAAAGGACAGGCCACGATCAGCATAGGCCCGCTGAAGCCAGGCACCTACAGGTTCGTCGGTGAATATCACGAGGGCACGGCGCAAGGCCGGATCGTCGCGAAATAGGCCACCCCTATGCTCGCCACTGCCATTATCGTTTTTCGCGAAGTGCTCGAAGCCGCGCTGGTGGTGAGTATCGTGCTTGCGGCGACGCGCGGGGTTGTGCGGCGCGGCCTGTGGGTGAGTGGTGGCGTGCTCGGCGGCTTACTGGGCGCAACGGCCGTCGCCTTGTTTGCCGACGCCATCGCCGCAGCCGCCTCAGGCGTGGGACAGGAACTGCTCAATGCCTCGATACTGTTCCTCGCAGTGATCATGCTCGGCTGGCATAACGTCTGGATGAGCCGGCATGGGCGCGAACTGGCAAGCAGCCTGAAGAGTGTAGGCGCTGCAGTGCGCGGCGGCACCAGACCCATGCACGTACTCGCTGCCGTAGTGGGCATGGCGGTTCTGCGTGAAGGCTCGGAGCTGGTGCTGTTCCTGTATGGCGTTGCCGCGTCCGCATCAGGGCAGGCTAGCGGCATGCTCGCAGGCGTGCTCGTCGGCGTCGGCGCGGGTGCGGCCGTCGGCACCGCGTTGTACCTGGGGCTGCTGCGCATCCCCAGCTCGCGCCTCTTTGCGGTGACCGGCTGGATGATCCTTCTGCTCGCCGCCGGCATGGCGGCGCAGGGAGCGGCCTTCCTGGTTCAGGCCGACATCCTGCCGGCGCTGGGCCAAAGCGTGTGGGATACGACATGGCTGGTCGCCGACGAAAGCATCCTCGGCAGGGTGCTGCATACGCTGATCGGTTATACCGCCCGTCCTTACGGTATCCAGTTGCTGTTCTATTTCGCCACGCTGGGCGCAATCGTGGCGCTGATGAAACTCGTCAACGCCAGTGAGCGCCGCGCCCACGCCAATACTGTTACAGCTGTTTCGGCCAGCCCCTCGCGCTGAAGCCGGCTCCTCAGGAGCTGGGGTTGTCCAGATTGAAGATAACCGGAACATCCACGCTGAACGCCCGCCCGCGCAAGCTCGCCGGAATCTGCACCGTGGTCTTGCCCTTCTTGAGCATGTCCATCGCCTGACTGTCCAGGATCTCATGGCCGCTGCTGGACTTGATCGAGGCGTTGGCGAGCATGCCGTTGGCGCCGATCTCCATATGCACCTCCACCCTTCCCTGCCAGCCCTTCTCCATCGCGATCGCCGGATAACGCTTGTAGCGTCTGGTCGCCGCGATCAGAGCCAAGCGGTATTGCTCTAGCGTCCCTTTGTCTGCCTCACTGCCAGACTTGGCAGTCGCCTCGGTCTTTGGACCGACAGGCGCCTGAGACGCGGACTCGGCCGGTTCCGGCGCAGCCGGCGGTGGGCTTGGCGCAGCGGCAGCCGCGGGTTCGGGCGCCGGTTCGGCCGGTGCAGTCTTTGCCCCCTCGACCGGCGCCTTTTTTTGCACATCTCGCGTCCGCGCGGGCACGCGCTTCTCGAGTACCGGGTGCGGCGCCGTGGCCGGTTTTGATGGACGCGGCGCCGCAAACTGCGGTGGCGTCGGTGCGGACTGCTCGCGAGGCGTCCTCGCGGCCGGCGCCAATCTTGCCGTTAGTATCAGCAGTGATGTCGCCGGTGGCGCCTGCACATCGCGTTGGGAAAACCAGAGCAATGCCAGCAAGTGCAAGACAATGGACGCCAGCACGCCCCAGAGCAAGGCGCGCTCCTGCCGCAGCGATTGGATGTGCCCTGGGTTGACGGCTGATGCGGACATGGATCAAGAATAGCCGAAGGGCGGCCGGAGCCAATCAAAAAAAGCGACCGTCGTTCGCTTTTATAATTTGGCGGAAAGGGTGGGATTCGAACCCACGGTACGGAGAACCGTACACCGGATTTCGAGTCCGGCGCTTTCGACCACTCAGCCACCTTTCCGGGCCCGGCATTTTACCAGCAAGGCCGCCGGCACGGTAGACGGAAATTCAATTGCTCCGGGCGATGCGCTCCAAGCCACCCATATAGGGCCGCAGCGCGGCCGGCACGGTCACGCTGCCATCGGCGTTCTGATAGTTCTCCAGAACAGCCACCAAGGTGCGCCCTACGGCCAGCGCGGAGCCGTTCAGGGTATGCACTAGCTCGGGCTTGCCTTTTTCATTGCGAAAGCGCGCCTGCATGCGCCGCGCCTGGAACGCCTCGAAATTGCTGCAGGAGGAAATCTCGCGGTAGGCGTTCTGCCCGGGCAGCCAGACCTCGATATCGTAGGTCTTGGCCGAGGAAAAACCCATGTCGCCAGCGCACAGCGCCACTACGCGGTAGGGCAAATCCAGCCGCTGCAGGATGGTCTCCGCATGCCCGGTCAACTGTTCCAGGCCCTCGTAGGATTTCTCCGGATGAATGATCTGCACCAACTCGACCTTGTCGAACTGGTGCTGGCGGATCATCCCGCGTGTGTCCTTGCCGTAGGAGCCGGCCTCGCTCCTGAAGCAGGGCGTATGGCAGACGAATTTGAGCGGCAGTAGTTCAAGCGGCACGATCTCATCGCGCACGATGTTGGTGATCGGCACCTCCGCCGTGGGGATCAGGTAGAACTTGCCTTCCTCGCCGCGCGGCACGGCAAACAAATCTTCCTCGAACTTGGGCAGCTGCCCGGTGCCGCGCATGCTCGCCGCATTCACCAGGTAAGGCGCGTAGACCTCGGTATAGCCATGCTCGCGCGTATGCACGTCGAGCATGAACTGGGAAAGCGCCCGGTGCAGTCGTGCCAGCGGCCCGGTCATGAGCGAAAAGCGCGCGCCGCTGATCTTGGTAGCCGTGGCGAAATCGAGCATCCCAAGTGTCTCGCCAAGATCGACGTGATCCTTCACCGCAAAATCGAACTGTCGCGGCGTGCCGATGCGGCGCATCTCGGCATTGTCTTCCGCCGAGCGGCCCGGCGGAACGCTGGCGTGCGGCAGGTTCGGTATCAGCAGCAGGAAATCCTGCAGCTTCCCCTGTATCTGCAGCAGCTTTGCCTCCAGCGACTGCAATTCGGCGTTGGCGTCGCCCGCCTCGCTCATCAGTGCGGAAACATCCTCGCCCTTGCCTTTGGCCTGGCCTATGCGCTTGGCGAGGCTGTTGCGCGCCGACTGAAGCTCCTGGGTGCGCGTCT
This sequence comes from Pseudomonadota bacterium, assembly GCA_021825225.1. Classification (GTDB taxonomy): domain Bacteria; phylum Pseudomonadota; class Gammaproteobacteria; order Burkholderiales; family SG8-39; genus 2-12-FULL-64-23. The sequence continues at coordinate 7,424 of JAKAIH010000037.1, read as the reverse complement.
GCACCAGCTTGCGCTCCTGCTCCAAAACCTGAAACTCCATGCCGTCGAGATGAAACGGTCTGGCAGCGAGCCTGCTCGCGACGCCTTCAAGGTCGTTACGCAATAATTGGATGTCTAGCATGGAATGATCCCGGAAACCACAGTCAAGATTTCTTCGCCTTGTCGTCGAGCTCGCGCAGGTAGGCAAGCTTTTCCGATATCCTGGCCTCCAGGCCGCGCGGCGTCGGCCGGTACCAAGTCATCTCAGGCATGCCTTCAGGAAAATAGTGCTCGTCCGCAGCGTAGGCATCCGGCTCATCGTGAGCGTAGCGATATTCGCGGCCAAAACCAAGATCCTTCATCAGTTTGGTCGGGGCGTTGCGCAAATGCTCCGGCACCAGCCGCGACTTGTCCTGACCGATGAACGCACGGGCTTGATTATACGCCACGTACACCGCGTTCGACTTGGCGGCGCAAGCGAGATAGATCACGGCCTCGGCCAATGCCAGTTCGCCTTCGGGCGAACCCAGGCGTTCGTAGGTTTCGCAGGCGTCGAGCGCGAGGCGCAGCGCGCGCGGATCGGCGAGACCAATGTCTTCGGTCGCCATGCGCACCAGGCGCCGACCCAGGTACAACGGGTCTGCGCCGCCGTCCAGCATGCGCACCATCCAGTACAGCGCCGCGTCAGGACTTGAGCCGCGCACGCTCTTATGCAGGGCGGATATCTGATCGTAGAACGCATCGCCGCCTTTGTCGAAGCGGCGCAAATTGCGCGACAGCGCATTGTCGATGAATGCGCCGTCGATGCTGTGCGTGGCCTCGCCTGCGGCCGTCTGGATGATCTCGAGCAGGTTGAGCAGGCGGCGCGCATCGCCGTCAGCCAGCCCGACGAGGCGTTCGCGCGCGTTCGCGTCGAACCGCAGGCCGGCAAGCGGGCCGCCCAGAGCGCGCTCCAGCAACTGGCCGAGTTCGTCTTCGTTGAGGCTCTTGAGCACATACACAGCGGCGCGCGAGAGCAGCGCGCTGTTCACCTCGAACGAAGGGTTTTCCGTGGTGGCGCCGATGAACGTGAACAGGCCCTGCTCGACGAAAGGCAGGAACGCGTCCTGCTGCGCCTTGTTGAAGCGATGCACCTCATCGACGAACAGAATGGTGGGTCGGCCCGACTGCGCTAACACAGCCTCGGCGTGCTGCACCGCCTCGCGTATGTCCTTGACCCCGGAAAATGCAGCAGACAGCGCGATGAATTCGGCGTTGAAGGAGCCGGCCATCAGACGTGCCAGCGTGGTCTTGCCCACGCCGGGCGGCCCCCATAGGATCATCGAATGCGGCTTGCCCGATTCGAACGCAAGCCGCAGGGGCTTGCCCGGCCCGAGCAGATGCGGCTGGCCGACCACGTCGGCCAAAGACTGCGGGCGCATGGCCTCGGCCAGCGGAGCAGCCGGCTTAGGCTTGGAGAATAGATCGCTCACCAGCGAAATCTACCGAGATTCGCCTGAGTCGCCGATCACGTCTGCGCCCTTGGGCGGGACAAACCTGAACAAGGCGGCGTCGAGTTTCGGATTGCGGCGCATGGCGCTGAACTTCAGCACCGTAGTCTGGCCGAAGCTGTCGGCCAACTCCATGATCTGCAGCCCGGATGAGCTAAAACCCATGCGGATCGTTTCGAAATTCGAATCCTTGTCGCGCGGCTTGGCCTCCACCCATTCCAGACCGTCTTTCTCCCCCTGGTCGCTCAAATTGAACGCACGCTCGATTTCCTTGCTGCCGGCGAGCAGCGCCGCCGGCGTAGAACCCAGCGCACGATCCAGGCGCCTCACCGTCACTTGATTCAGGTCTTCGTCATAGACCCACACTTTGACGCCATCGCCCACAATCAACTGCGCATACGGTTTGGCGTAAGTCCAGCGAAAGCGCCCGGGACGCAGAAACGCAAGCGTGCCACTCGCCTCCTGCGTCAGCTTGTGCTTGCGGTCGTACACTTTCTGCACGAATTCCCCCTGCGCCGAAGCGGTGCCGGCAATGAAACTATGCAGCGCATCCAGGCCGGACGCGTCCGCGATTCCGAACGGCAACAGCAGCGCAACGAGCAGCAGCAGTCGCATCATCTAGCCCTCGGCCCGGTTCGGCACCAGCACTTCGCGGTTGCCATTAGATTGCATCGCCGAGACCATGCCCGCCTGCTCCATCTGCTCGATCAGGCGCGCAGCGCGGTTATAGCCTATGCGCAAATGCCGTTGCACCAGTGAGATCGAGGCGCGGCGCGTGCGCAACACGATCTCCACCGCCTGATCGTAGAGCGGGTCGGCTTCGCCGCCGGCCTCACCGGTGCGGTCGAGTTCGTTATTTGGCTCGCCCGCGTCGAGCACGCCGTCAATGTAGTCGGCCTGGCCCATCTTTTTCAGATAAGCCACTACCTTGTGCACTTCGTGATCGGCGACAAAAGCCCCATGCACGCGTTGCGGCAAGCCGGTTCCGGGCCGCAGATAGAGCATGTCGCCCTGCCCAAGCAGGGTCTCGGCCCCCATCTGGTCGAGTATGGTGCGCGAATCCACTTTGCTCGATACCTGAAACGAAATGCGCGTCGGGATGTTGGCCTTGATCAGCCCAGTGATCACGTCCACCGAGGGGCGCTGCGTCGCCAGAATGAGGTGTATGCCGGAGGCGCGCGCCTTCTGCGCCAGGCGCGCGATCAGCTCCTCCACTTTCTTGCCCACCACCATCATCAGGTCGGCGAGCTCGTCGATCACCACTACGATATAGGGCAGCGGGGCGAGAAACTGCGGCTCCCCCGTCTCCAGCGTGCCCGGGTCCTGCAGCGGCTGGCCCAGCTTCTCCGCCTCTGCAACTTTAGTGTTGTAACCCGAGAGCTGGCGCACGCCGAGCCAGGACATGAGCTTGTAGCGCCGCTCCATTTCCGCCACGCACCAGTTCAGCGCGCTCGCCGCCTGCTTCATATCGGTCACCACCGGAGCGAGCAGGTGCGGTATGTCCTGATAGACCGACAGCTCCAGCATTTTCGGATCGATCAGGATCAGGCGGATATCGCGCGGCTCGGCTTTGTACAGTAACGACAGGATCATCGCGTTGATGGCCACCGATTTGCCCGAGCCGGTCGTTCCCGCGACCAGCAGGTGCGGCATTTTTGCGAGATCGGCGACCAGTGGCTTGCCGGCGATGTCCTTGCCCAGGGTCAGCACCAGCGGCGAGCCCATCTCGTGGTAGACCTCTGAACTCAATATCTCCGAAAGCCGCACGATCTGGCGTTTGGGATTGGGAATTTCCAGACCCATGCACGACTTGCCGGGAATAGTCTCGACTACGCGTATGCTTACTACCGACAGCGCCCGCGCCAGGTCTTTCACCAAACTCATGATCTGGCTGCCCTTGACGCCCACCGCCGGCTCGATCTCGTAGCGCGTGATGACCGGCCCCGGGTAGGCGGCGAGCACCTTCACCTGCACGCCAAAATCGGAGAGTTTCTTTTCGATCAGACGCGAAGTGTATTCCAGCGTCTCGGCGCTCACCGCCTCGACGTCGCGCTGCGGCTCGTCGAGCAAAGCCAGCGGCGGCAACGGCGTGTCGGGCAGGTCCTGGAACAGCGGCACCTGCTTTTCCTTGATCACACGCTCGGACTTGGGGATATTCACCAACGGTGCTTCGATGCGTATCGGTTCGTGATCCTCAATAATGCGCTTCTTGTCCTCTTCTACGATCACTTCGCGCTCATGCGTCGCTATTTCGCCCGCCTTGCGGTCCTGCCGGCGCTGCCAGCTGTACAGCACGAAGTCGTAAGCGGCTTCCAGCGCCGCCCCGGTCAGTTCTATCACGGTCAGCCAGGAAACGCCGGTGAACAGGCTGGCGCCGATCGCCAATAGCGTCAGCAGTATCAGCGTCGCCCCGGTAAAACCGAAGGCAGCGGCGAAACTCCCGCTGACCACCGCGCCCAGCATGCCGCCAGGCGACAGCGGCAGCGTCGCCTTGATGGTATAAAAGCGCAGCGCTTCGATGCCGCAGCTGGCGACGAGCAACACGACAAAGCCGGCCAATGCGACGATCATCGAGTGCTTGTCCAGCAGGCGGCTGCCGTCCAGTCGCCGGTAACCCGCGACGACGATATAGCCGAGCAGCGCTACTACCCAATACGCCGAAATGCCGAACAGGTAAAGCAGCAACTCGGACAGCCAAGCACCCGCGCGCCCGCCTGCGTTTCTCGCGGTCGCAGTGGCGGTGCTGTGAAACCAGCCCGGATCCGATTTGTCGAACGTCACCAAAACCAGCAGCAAATACAGCGCAAGGGCCAGCAGCGCAAACCACTTGGATTCGCGCAGCAGGGCAGCGATTTTCCCCGGGAGGGGCGGCGTATCGGTTCGGTTCAGGGTGCTCATGTTCTGGCTGACATCTTTCAGGGCATTTTACCCGCTTGGCTGCCTGCACATCAAAGCGTGGACAGCCCGGCCGGAAATAAAAATCCCCGCACATGGCGGGGATTTTCTACGACTGAAGGAACGAACCGGGATCAGCGTCTGACCACGCACTCCTGGCTCTTGCCCGCATTCACAGCCGCACCGGTCATGATGCTCTGGATGAAGGTCGCCGGCGGCGTAAACTGTAGACCCGGATCCGTGGAGAGGAAGCGCGGGCGGCTGTTGCGGTCCGAAATCGCGCCGAACTGGCCGGCAAGAAAATTCTGCGAGCCGGCATTATTGGTTGCCACGATCTCGCCGTAGGTCACGCTCACGTACACGCTGGGTTCCAGGTTATCGTTCGACCCCGGTTTCGGGCAGGGCGTGGTAATGCAGTCGTCGGCACCGTAGCTCGTGCCCCGTATACCGATCGTCGCGGTGGCCGTGCCCAAACTGTAAGCATCCTGATTACCGCGCTTGCCCACTAGGCCGGTGACCGCCCGCAAGCCCCCTTTGACCAGACCGAATATGAAGCTGTCCTTTTGCGGCTCTTCCTGCTTGAAGTGGAAATCCTGGATCTTGACGCTGGTATTGGGCTTGAGCGTGATGCTCCCGCCATCGGAGAATTTGATCTGCGCGTAGCTGTCCTTCTGGGTATTGACGGTGTCGCCGCTGACCACCTCGGATTTCTGCGACAGGATACGCACAGACCCGTCGGGCTTCACAACCGACAGCGTTCCGGACAACTGCGCCACAGTACCCGTATTGCCCAAGGCCACGCCAGAGATTAATCCCAGCACAACAAAAGCCAAGCATTTCAAGCTTGGACGATAATTTTTCATGTTGTCGCTCCCTCGTTCACCCGTGCCGGCAACGATACCGACACACCCCATTTTCACTTTTACAGTCTAGTCCATCTTTACGCCAATAACCGAGGAACAAGTTCACGGTTATTCACACATTCCCGCGCCCTGGGCTCACGAGAAATCTCTGCCGCGACGGGAATCTCCGGTGATTTTCCCGCTAATTCAGGTAATTGCCGCTAATCCGGCAACAGTATATTATCGCGGATGACGATGCTATCGGCGCGCACTTCGATGTAGCCCGCCTCTTGCAGGTGTTTCATCACCCGGCTGACCATTTCGCGCGAGGCTCCTATCATGCGCGCAATATCCTGCTTGGACAGCTTCTTGGTCACCACCTTCTCGCCACCGACGATTTCGGCCGTCTCCAACAGCAGGCGTGCCACGCGGCCGAATACGTCCATCAGCGCCAAGCTGCCGATCTGCTTGTCGGCTTCGCGCAGTCGCTTCACCAGGCCGCGCATCACGGTCATGGCCATGTCGAAATTATCGGCCAGGCAGCGTTTGAAATCGGGCTTGGAAATGCAGATCAGTTCGCACGGCTCGATCGCCACGACGTTGGCCGAGCGCGGGCTGTTGTCGATCAGGCCCATCTCGCCGAAGAATTCGTTCGGCCCGAGGATGGACAGGATTACTTCCTTGCCGTCGAGATCGCTCATGAACACCTTGATGCGGCCGCTGATCAGAACATAGAGCGAGTCAGTTGGATCGCCCGCGCCTAGAATCCGGGCGCCGCGCACGTACGACTTGCGCGAAACGACGCGCGCCAGCAGCGCGAGCTCGCTTTCGCTGAGTAAGGACAGCAAGGGCACGTTGCGCAAAAGCGCCGTGGAAACCGGGGGTACGCCTGACATGCTTCTCCCTCTTGACGCCAATTATAGTTGTTACCCAGTTAGCCAGCGTCGTCCAGCCGACCGGATTCGCCGCCCGCTCTGCCCATCGCCATCCGCCAGTTGGCTGGCTCGCACCGGCTACGCGCCACGTATCGGCGCTCTTTTGCATGCTATCAGATTCCCCACTGACTGGCTCGGCCTGCACGGCCTGGAACGCCTACAAACCGGGTCGCCCGCGAGCGGACGACGGCAGCTATTCCGCGAGCAGAATGTTTTCGCGCAGGACGAGGGAGCGGCCGCGCACTTCGAAATAACCGCCTAACTGCAGATCTTTCATTACGCGGCTGACCATCTCGCGCGATGCACCGATCATCTTCGCGATGTCCTGCTTGGACAGCTTCTTGACCACCACCTTCTCCCCATCGACGTTTTCGGCCATCTCCAGCAGCAGCCGCGCCACGCGGCCGTATACGTCCATCAGCGCCAGGCTGCCGATTTTGCGGTCTGCCTCGCGCAGTCGTTTCACCAGTCCACGCATCACTGTCAGCGACAATTCGAAATTCTCCGCCAGGCTGCGCTTGAAATCGGTCTTGGAAATACTCAGCAGTTCGCACGCTTCCAGCGCCACCACACTCGCCGAACGCGGGCTGTCGTCCAACAAGCCCATCTCCCCGAAAAATTCCCCCGGACCGAGAATAGAAAGAATCACCTCCCGCCCCTGCTCGTCGCTCATCAGCACTTTGAGTCGGCCGCTAATGACAATGTAAAGCGAGTCCGTGGGGTCGCCGGCGCCGATGATCTTGGCGTTGCGACCTGCGCTCTTGCGCACGATCGCGCGCGCGAGCACGCTCAGTTGCTGCTCGTCCAATCCCGCGAACAGCGGCACATTGCGCAGCAATGTGGTCGAAACCTTGGCCACTTTTGGCATGCCAGATTTTCCGCCCGACTAGTTGCAGGACGGTTTGTTCGCGTCGTCAGCGTTGGAAACGCTGGTATGGATCCGGCCGGTCCGGGTTTCCTCGTTTGCCGCGAAGATGATATACGCCAGCAAAGAATCGTCAAATCCGCGCTGCGACAACGATTGGACGAAAGCCGAAGCCTTGGTCACGTCGGTATTCAGGAAGTAAGTGCCGCCGCCCGCGCCGCCGTTGATCGCCGGGAACAGCAGCAGGACCTGGGACGATACGTCGTAGAATAGCTTGATCGGCAGATTGTTTCGGTCGAACAGGCCCGATCCTAGCCCCCCCTCCAGCAGCAAGCCGACATCCGGCACGGTGTGCGTGCCGCTCGCATCGGTATAGGAGTAGTCGAACTTGCCGCCGATCCTGATTTCCATATCGCCG